>JAEDOB010000078.1 GCA_016302225.1 Oscillospiraceae bacterium
TATGAAGAAAATATTAATTTTGATACTGTCAGCGGCTCTCCTTTGCTCCTGTGGGAATGAAAGGCGTCAGGCGAATTCCTCCGCAGAAAGCTTGTCGGTCACAGAAGCCGCAGAAAGCGAACAAACTGCCGTTTCCGAGGAAAGTAAAATCTCCCAAAAAGAAAAATTTACATACCCGCCCGTGGAATACACCTTGGAAAATCAGACGGTTTTTTTCGGGGAATTTCCGCCTATTGAAGCGATTTTCGAGAAGAACGCCGAAAAGCTTGCGGACGTGCCCCTGTGCGGACAAGACGTGCTGGACGAGTACATTTCTCCCCGTTCCGACGCTGCCGAACGTGCCGATGTGCTAAGGCGTGTGAAGGAGCTGTCCGACGAAATTTGTGCGGGCTGCGAAACCGATTCCGAACGCCTTTACGCCATCTGCGACTGGGTCAGCAGGAACATTTACTATGATTTTGACGCCCGAAACAGCGAAGTTACCGCCGATGTCATCTGCCTGAAAAATGTTCTGGAAACGAGCAGAACCACCTGTGCGGGCTATGCCACATTTACGGCGGCACTTTGCGGTGCGCAGGGTATTGTCTGCGTTGACCTCCGTGGCGGCAGCTCGTCGGAGGGCTGGAAGCGTTCCGAGCTTGCTGACGCACCTATGAACCACGAGTGGAACGGTGCTGTAATCGACGGGAAATGGGTTTTCTGCGACACCACATGGGCTTCTCAAAATGTCTACGAAAACGGCGCATTTTTCCAAAATGAACCGCTGACGCCCTTTTATTACGGCGCAGATTTCGGTCAAATGAGCATTGAGCATCGCATTGACATTGCGGAGTTCAGGGATTTTTACGGTATTTTTGAAAATAATTCTCCGCAAAATCAAGGATAAATTCCGCAAATTTTCCCGTTTCGGCGTTTTCACAGACCATTGCGGGAATGTCACCCAGAGCGGCGTTCAGCCCGTTATCGGGGACAAGTGCAATGTCCGCCGAAAGAAGCATTGGAATATCAAACTCGCTGTCCCCGGCGGCTATGACCGTTTCGGGGGACAGCCTTTTTTTCAGCCGTTTAAGGGCGTTTCCCTTGTTAAGCCCCTTCGGCAGAATGTAGACCTTTGAACCGTTTGTCAGTATGTCGACCGTCTGCGTATCAAGCTGTGAACTTAACAGGGAAACGGTTTCATCGGGCTTATCCGACTTTGTGAAGATAAAGGAATCGTCCACAAATCTGACCTCAAAGGAGCGATTTTTGTCCGATTCAAGGAGGTTTTTGCCCCGTTCAAGTTCTTCTGCGGCGGCGTTTATAAGCTGTTCCGATTCTGCCCGCCATTGTCTGTCGGGGACGCCGTTTATGAGGAGCGTGCCGCCGTTTGATGTGACAGCCATGGGCGGATTTTCTCCGAATATGGATATGCGCCGAAACTGTTCAATCGAGCGGGTGGTAATGGGTATTGGAAGTATTCCCGAGGACAGACCCTTCAGCTTTTCCACCGCTTCGGGTGTCATATAGGAAAGCTTCTTCCAAACGCCGTGTATGTCGCCCTCTTCGACGCAGATATGGGAGCTTTCGGCTTTTTTGTAGCTGTGGATAAGCGTATTGTCAAGGTCGAGAGCCAGCAGTATCATCAAAAAACTCCTCATTTCAGAAAATCGGGCAGCAGGGCAATTATCATTGTCAGGGAAACGGCAAAAATCATCAGAAAAGCATTTGCGGCATATCGGAAACGTTCCTTGCCGTTATTATTATATGTCCTTCTCAGGCGGACAAACAATATCAGCGAAAGAAAGCAGACCGGTGCGGCGATGATGAAAAACATTCCGTCCTTCATTACACATCACCGTGGCTTTTTTTGCCCAATGTTCGGATAATTCCACAAGCCTTGTATCGGGTGAGAGGGTAACGCTTCACGGGGACATTCTTTTCCTCCGCAAGCCGCAGAAGGTGACTGACACAGCTTTCGTCCTCCAAATTGTCCGCAATAAGCAGACAGTAGGGAACACGCCGCAGCAGCACTCGGGTGGCTTCTCCAAGCCCCGGCTTTACCAGATTGATGTCGTCAATGTCAAAATCGGCGGCAATACGCTTTACCTCGTCAATGCCCGTACCGTCGGGACGTGCTTCAAGGGGCAGATCGGCGGGAGCAAGCCGCATAGCTGTTTCTATCTTATTGATATATTCTATTGAAAGATCCTCATCTTTCAGATCAAAATGGTAAGCCGCACCGTGGAAATCATCATCACCGATAATGTCACTTCGCAGAAATGTCCTGCTCATGAGCCCCGAAACGGTGGAATTCAGAATGGAGCTGGGGATAAGAATGTCCTTGTAGGTGCCGCAAAGCTCGGTAATATTTGCGGGGTCTGCAAGCACGGCAAGGCTGCCCGACACACCGTCATAATCGGCAAGGGCTTCGGTGAGAGTGCCCAGAATTGCGCCCTTTCCCGTCCAGCCGTCCACAAAGCATATCTCCTCGGGACGGTGCTGTGACAAAATGTATGACATAGCGTTCCTGTCAATGCCTATCCCCCTGATTATGGAAATTGTGTAGTGCGCCGCATTTACGCCGAAACGGGCTTTCAGGCAGCGTTTTATCAAAATTCCCACAGGCGTTCCCGCACGGGCAAGGGACACAAGGGCAATTTTTCCGTCGGGGTGCGCCTTGCAGAGCCTGTTGCAGACGGAAACAACGGCTTCGGCGGTTTCAAAGGCGCACCGTTCCAGAGCGTCCTTATACTCTTTCAGATACTTCTCCGAGGGACGGTATTCCAGGGGCAGCATTTCCGAATAGTGTGCGCCATGTTCAATGCGCCGCTGACGTTCCTCGGCGGGCAGCGGTTCAACAAGCCCTGTTATATCCTTCAAAAGAACGGTAACGTCCGACGGGGAATAGGAACAAGGCATTGCCGCCTCCCAGCTGACGAAAAAGAAGCTGTCCGTTTCGGGAAAAGCGTCGGTCAGCTGCATAAAGCCGTTCTTTTTCGGGCTGTCGGTCACGGCGATAACAAAATCGTATTTATCGGAATTGTAAAGGTAGGTAGTCCTGTTTTTATCGTAAAAGCTTTCAAGGGTAATTCTCGAAAACAGGGGATAATTCTCCTTGAAATGGGGCTCAATGGGGCTTCTGGTGGTGGAGTGGGTGTACACCTCCGCACCCTGTTCCCGCAGCATATCGGCGGCATTTATGGCGGGGTACATACACTCCTCCGTGCCGATAACTGCTATCTTTTTGCCCGAAAGCCGAATGCTTTTTCGGCTGAAAATCCGCAAAAGCTGTTCGGCAAGGCTGTCACAGGCGGCGGAATATTCGTCCGCCGAAACGCCGCTTCTGGGGTCAAGCATTCCCTTTATTCGGAGATATTCGCAGCTTGGGGAGGTTGTTCGTTTCGGTATTTCCTTTGGCGGTTCGGGTATCAAACTGTCCTTATAATCGGACATATCTATTTTCATAAGCCAGTAGAAATCATATCCCAATTCGGCAAGCTCATTCGTCCGTTCCTCGGACATTCCGTTTAAAATTGAGCAGGCGGAATAGGTTATTCTGTTCGGTATCCTCGGGTTGGATTTCAGGGCGTTTATGAAATTTACGATAGTTTTGCCCGTGGTTATCTCGTCCTCAACGAAGATAACTCTTGTTACGCCGTCAAACAGCTTTGCGGTGCTTTTGCATTGCAGAGTCTGTTCCGTGGCGTGGGAATGTTCCTCGGAAAATTCGGCGGCATATTCGCAGTTTGCGAGCTGTTCCCTTGTGGTGTGGATATAGCGTGAGCCGTGAAACGCTTTTGCAACGGCAGCACCCACAGCGGTCGCCGTTTCCGCAAAGCCGATAAAAAGGATATTTTCCGCAGCTTCACGGACGTTTTTCTTCACCTCGTCTGCCAGCTTGGAAAACAGCCGCAGGGGAACATCGGGGGAGATGGGAAAATGCTTTCCCTGACACTTATCCACAAGGATAAAGCTCCTTTTTGCGTTGTTTTCCCGCCTTGAAACGCAGGCAAGCTGATGGGGACCAAAGGGCGATTTGTTACAGAGAAGCTTCAAAGCCTGTCACCTCGCTGTCCTCGGGGAGCTCCAACGGCGTTTCCACATAAGCGACCCTTGACGGAACACGTTTGAGCATCCACTTTTTGTCAATGCCAAGCAGCTGATTTACCGCAAGATTTGGGATATTTACCCCCGCACCCAGACAGGAAAGCTGTATGCCGCCCGACATTCTGGTGTTCACTTCAAGCAGATAGGGGTTTCCGTTGTGGTATTTAAACTGAATATTGCAGGGAGTTTTCAGCCCCGTATATTCGAAAAATCGTTCGCAGAGTGAGATAATGGTGTGGTCATAGCGAATTTCGGCAATTCGTGAGCCCGTCTTAAACCTGGGAATGATAATGTTTCCGTCGGCGGTCATCAGACAGTCCGCACTGACCTCGCAGCCGTCCAGATAGGGCATTACTATAAAATTCGGCAGACTTTCCCGCTCGGAAAGGGCATCGAGAGCCTGTTTGTAGGAAATTTTCATTCCCGGCTGAACGAAAAGCCCGTTGTAGCCCGCCATTCTGTCGTCAATAACACGGAAGCTGACAGCACCCTCGTCGTGGGCAAGCTTTATGCAGGCACGGCAATTGTTGGCGGTTATCCTTTCGTATGCGTCCTTAAATTCGGAAACATTTCGGATAACATATCTTTCGGGAATTACCTCGGGGGCAAACTCGTTGAAAAGGCGGTATGTACAGTCCTTGTCGGACAGGTTCATCAGCTTGTTATAGTCATAATCTGCCAGCACGGAAACGCCTATCTCCTCAAATTCCGTCACACGTCTGATAATGGCGGTCATTTTCCTTCGGGGGATAAAAAGCCTGATTTTATGCTCCTTGCAGAAGCTCAGACAGTAGTTTACATATTCATCGTCATCGGGAATGGACGGTTCCCTGTACCATTCGTCGCACGCTAGCTTGATGACCGAGTCAAAGTTCTCGTTGGTGCCTATGACATAAAAATCCATAGTTGTGTCTAATTTTATAAGATTAATGATGTGGTATGCAGTGGAGAACCAGTGGTTGAGCCAGATCCTTACAGTTTTCATTTTCTACCTCTTTATATAAACCTTGCGGGGATTTTTATTTTACGCCGTAAATTGATGCCAGAGTAACGGTTTTCCTAGCCCAATTTTCGTGAACCTTGACCTCGTTCATACGTCCTCCCGACGGGCTTTTTGCCACTGCCAGACCGTCGCCGTCGTGCCAGTTGAGTATGCTGAGGGCGTCCTTGTAATCCTCCTCGGAAACGGTAAGGGATTCGTTGATAACGGGCAGCTGTGTGGGGTGAATGGCGGTTTTTCCGATGAAGCCGTTGAGTCTGTCCAGCGCAAGCTCCGCACGGAGTCCCTTTGCCCACTGTCCGTCGGGATCGGTTCCGAAATATTCCCAGACAGGCGCAGAAACCACATAATCCCGCCCGAAAACATTGAAAATATCCGCAAGAGTATTTCTCACAACGGTAATATCGTAAATAGTGCGGTCGGCAGGTCTGCGGAAACCGAAGCGGCTGCAAAAGTCGTTGCCGCCCACACGGATATTCAGCACCAGCTTTGAGATGGTGTCCACGGCGGATTTTATCTCGGTAATTGCCTGCAAACGGCTTTTCAGGTCGATGACCTCGGTTGATTCGAGGATTGGCATACAGTAAATATTCTGCTTGCCGCTGTTTATCTCCGTCATAACTTCGATATATGAAGCGGCATTGCGGCGGTCGAATTTCGGCAGGATAAAGCCTGTCAGCAGCTCATAATCGCATATTTTTTCGTAAATGCGCAGAAGCTGTTCGGCGGAACGGACACGCACAAATATGAGCGGCAGCTCGCTTTTGCGGACATTTTCGAGTATCAGCTCCCGATAGATGCTTTCAAAGGTGTTAAAAAGGCAGTTTTCCGCCTCCTCAACAAAATTGTCCCCAACGCTGTCCTCCAGGCAGAGGGAAACGGAGCGCAGTCCCGCATATTTTTTAGATGTGATAAAGCCCGCAGCCTTGGGGTTAAGGGCGGGGCAGTAGAGCAGTCCGCCCAAGGCATATTGAAGCACGAATTTATCGTTATGCGCCTTGTCGGAGCGTTTGGTAAAGCTTGATGAAGAGGAGGTTTTTGTTGTATTTACAGAGTTCATTATGTTGTCCTTTCTATACGATCTGCAATCCTGTGCTTTCGCAGAGCCTTCTTAAACCGTCACGGTAGCCTGCACCGACGCAGCAAAGCTTCCAGCTGTTCTTGTATCGGTAGAATTCCACGGCGACGATAGTTGTTTCCATCAGCAGATTGTCGGGGGAGAAAACAAGTGTGTTTTTGCCCTTTAGGGTAAATGTCAGCCCCTTGACCTTTGAGAAATTCTGTCGGGGGTCATTTCCGTAAACGGAATAGGCAAGGGAAATTCTTTCTATATGCTCGGGAATTTTCGTGAAATCGACGGTCACCGTTCTGTACGGGCTTTTGTCGTCATAGCTGACACTTCCGCACTTTGAGCGGGTGTTCCCGAAGAACACAAGGCAGTCGTCCTCGGCGGCTTTTGCGTTTTTGTCAAGCATAAAGGTGTAGGCGTCGATTTCCATATCCGAGGGGAAGCTTGCCGAAAAGCTTATTTCAGCCGTGTTTCCCAGATAATCCGCCGCAGAGATTCGCTGTCCTCTTGTAAGGGGGACGGTCGCACCCGTTGGCACAGTCTTTTCTGACGGACGGGACACCTTATTGTAGCCCAAAAGCTGATCTCTCGTCAGCACAACGGAGCGTCCCTCGTTTGGTATGGGTGCCATATTTGGGGCAGCCTTGAACACGGCAGCACCATCAGTAAAGGAGCCTGCATCTCCATCAGCCGTTCCGAAAATATACGCACGCCTGTTCAGCTCCGATTTGAAGATAACATCGCCGTAAAGATATGTACCCCGCCGCAGCGGCTCGGAGGTTATGGTGACCGTTGAAGCACCTGCGGGTATCTTGGCGGGGGAGAAGCTTACGTCCTTGGCAGTGGAGATTATCTCCGTTTCCGACGGGACGCAAAGCTCCATTTTGAAGGTGTTTTTCTGCCCGTCGGGGAATTTCCCCAGCTTGATATTGACGGGAACGCCCCAATAGCCGTCTTCGCTGCCCATTCCTCGGACAGCACCGATTATCTCCACATTTTCCGCAGTAACTCCGGGGGCGGTGCAGACGATGGCGAAGGAGGCATTGTCACGGGGCTGACCGGTCAGCTCAATACGCAGATTTTTCAGGCGGACATTTGGTGCGGAAACCGTCAGCACCGTGCCGCTTTTCACCCAAAGAGTGGTGTTGTTTCCCATGACCGTACAGGGCGTTGTAATAACAAACGGTCCTTCAAATTCGCCGCAGGGCAGTGAAGCCGTACCGCCTGCGGTGACGTTATTCAGTATTTCGCCCACCGTATCTGCCATATTATCTCCCCCTTTCGCACTGATTTTTGATACTTTTCACTCGGTATCGCATACATTAACATTATAACATTTTATGAAAAGAAAATCAAGGGCAATTTTGGAAATTCTCACAAAAAAGCCCCGCCGTTCCAAACGGAACAGCGGAGCCGCAAAATGAAATATCAAACATTAACTCCGTAAGCCCTGCAAAGAGCCTCCAGACCGCCGCTGTAACCTGCGCCCACAGCGTTGAACTTCCACTCGCCGTTGTAGCGGTAAAGCTCGCAGACAACCAGAGCGGTTTCAATGGAGAATTCTTCCATCAGGTCGTATCTGAGCATTTCCTCGCCGTTCATATCGTCGTCGCTGTTACGCTTGCAGACTCTTACGAAAGCGTTGGAAACCTGTCCGAAATTCTGGTGACGAGCAGCCGCTTCGTGGATAGTTACGGTAATAGCTATCTTCGTGATGTTCTGAGGAAGCTTGTTGAAGTCAATAAGGATAACCTCGTCATCGCCTTCGCCCTCGCCCGTCAGGTTATCGCCCGTGTGGACAACTGCTCCGTCATATCCCGTAAGATTGTTGTAGAAGATGAAGTCCTCGTCCTTTAACACCTTGCCGTTTTCGCCCAGTAGAAATGCACAAGCGTCCAGGTCGAAATCGTAGCCGCCGTCATAGCTGTTTGTGTCCCAGCCAAGACCTATAAGAGCCTTTGTCATTGACTTGTCAAGACTTACTCTCTGTCCTTTTGAAAGATTTACACCCATTTTAATTCCACCCCTTCATTACATATAGCGTTTTGCAACATCTGAGATGCCGTTTGCATCAAGACCTTCGCCAACTGCGCTGAATTTCCATTCGCCGTTATATCTGTAAACCTCGCCGAAAATCATAGCAGTTCTGCCGCTGTAATTGTCGGTAAGGTTGAACTTGCAAAGCTCCTTGTTTGTATCGGCGTCAACAATTCTGATAAATGCGTTCCGTATCATTCCGAAATGCTGAGCTCTTTCTCTTGCCTGATAGATGGTTACGGCAATAACGATCTTCTCGCAGTACTGAGGAACGTCCCGCAGATCTATCATGATCTGCTCGTCATCGCCGTCGCCTGCGCCTGTCAGGTTATCGCCCATATGCTGAACAGCACCGCTTTTATGCTTTAAATTGTTATAGAAAACATAGTCGTCCTTATTTGCAAGCTTGCCCCCTGCGGAAAGGAGAAGTGCGGATGCGTCACAGTCAATATCCTGGGGCTTTGGTGCGAAAAGTCCTCTCTTCTGAGCGACCTCGTCCCAGCCCAGACCTACCATAACTCTTTTCAGAGATGAATTTCCTTTTGTAAGGTCAACCTTCTGACCCTTTTGAAGATTAACAGACATATTTTACAGTCCTTTC
>JAEDOB010000079.1 GCA_016302225.1 Oscillospiraceae bacterium
CCCTGTCCTCGCCGTATTTTCGGATAACATAATCAATGACCTCCTGCCGGCGTTCATAGCAGAAGTCTATGTCGAAATCGGGCATAGAAACTCGCTCGGGATTAAGAAAACGCTCAAACAGCAGATTATATTTCAGCGGGTCAATTCCCGTGATACCGATACAATACGCCGCCAGACTTCCCGCACCAGAACCTCGTCCGGGACCTACGGGAATTTTCTTCTCCTTTGCAAACCGAATAAAATCCCACACTATAAGATAGTAGTCGGTAAAACCCATTTTCTTTATAACATCAAGCTCGTAATTAAGCCGTTCGATTGCCTTTTCGGACGGCTGACCGTACCGCTTTTTCAAGCCCTTGAAGCAAAGTGCCGTAAAATATTCATCATTATTATCAACGCCGTCAATAACGAATTTAGGCAGCTTTATCTTGCCAAATTCAAACTCCACATTGCACCGCTCGGCAATTTTTGCGGTATTGTCCACCGCCTCGGGACAGTATGCAAACAGCCTGCGCATCTCCTCCTCGGATTTCATATAAAATTCTTCCGTAGGAAATGCCAGCGGCGACGGCTCGTCAAGCAAAGTATTCGTCTGAATGGCAATGAGTATCTTCTGCACGGACGCATCGCTTTTCTTGATGTAGTGAACGTCATTTGTGGCAGCACAGGGAATTCCAAGCTTTTCAGACAGCTTTAACAGTGTCCCGATAACTCGCTTTTCCTCGGGGATACCGTGATCCTGTACCTCAAAATAGTAGTTTTCCGCCCCAAAGGTTTCCTTATAGAATAAAGCCGCCTCTTCGGCAGCTTCAAGGTCATTATTCAGAATATTTCTTTGAACCTCTCCCGCAATACAGCCCGACAGCGCAATAAGCCCGCCGCTGTATCGTTTGAGCAGCTCCCTGTCCACCCTAGGCTTACTGTAAAATCCCTCGGTATAGCCGTAGGACACAAGCTTTATGAGATTTTCATAGCCGCTGTTGTCCCTGCAAAGCAGTATCAGATGATACGGCTTGCTGTCCTTTATCCTGTCAAACCTGCTTGCGGGGGCAACATAGACCTCGCAGCCGATAATGGGCTTTATCTCCTGCTTTTTACACTCGTTATAGAACTCAATCGCCCCGAACATAACGCCGTGGTCGGTTATAGCAACAGCCGTCTGCCCGACAGATTTTGCATATTCGGCGATTTCCTTGATACGGCAGGCACCGTCCAAAAGGCTGTATTCGGAATGCAGATGAAGATGAACAAATCCGCTCAATTCTTGTCACCTCGCTCTATTTTACGTTTCTTCGGGATATTCTTCTCTAAGCCTGTCCGCAATATCGGAAATTCTCTTAAGCCGATGATTTATCCCCGAACGTCCTATGGGCTTTGACAGCATCTCCCCCAACTCTTTCAGAGAAAACTCGGGGTTGTCCATACGCACAATAGCCATCTCGTAAAGCTCGGGCGGCAGAGAGTCAAGTCCCTCGGTTTTTTCGATAAACAGAATGTCCTCAATCTGCTTTTCCGCCGCTCTGATTATTCGGTCAATATTTGCGGAATCGCAGTTGGCAATGCGGTTTGCCTTGTTCCGCACGTCCTTTAATATCTTAACATTCATCAGTTCAAGAGATGAGTTTGTCGCCCCCATAATAGTCAGCAAGTCCTCGATAGACTCACTTCCCTTTATGTAAAGCACATACGCACCCTTTCTGACGGTGGAATTTACCGTCAGCCCCATTGAAAGAAGCATATCCAACAGGTCTTCGCAAAGCTCCTTATATGGTATGACAAATTCCAGATGATATTCCTTGTTGGGGTCAATAATACTTCCGCAGGACAAAAACGCCCCCGACAGGAACGCAAACACATTGTTATTGTTGATTATCTCGCCCTGAATACGGTGGATAAGCGTTCGGCTGGATATGCGGAACCGAAAAATTATCTCCTCAATATTTTCCGTTTCATCAACCGAAAGCGTGTAAAGGACAGTACCGTTTTTCTTCGTATTTTCCGATACCGAAACAGTTTTTTTCCGCCCAAGCAAATCATCTGTAAGGGAGATAAAGGTGTCCGCAACAAGCTTGTTTTCCGTCTGAAAAACAAGACCTTCGGCGGAAAAATGCTTGCAGAAAAGTATCATTCCGTAAAGGCAGGCGTACTTCTTGTCGCTGTCGGTCAGGTGCTGAGTCAGCTCCCTTTTGACCTCCGAGGAAAAGGAGGTGCTTTTAACCTCTGTACTCATTATGAATGATCCTTCCTATCTGTCCTTAGTAATATCCTTGTGGCAGATACGTGCCTTAATCCCCTTTTCGGTCAGATGACGGAACATTGCCTCTGCAAATGTTACCGAACGGTGCTTTCCGCCCGTGCAGCCGAAAGCAATAACTAGCTGACATTTTCCCTCGTGAATGTAAAGCGGGATAAGAAAATCAATCAAATCGGTAAGCTTTTCCAAAAGCTTCTGTGACTGTTCAAAGGAAAGCACATAATCGCTGACACAGCTTTCCAACCCCGTATGCTCTTTAAGCTCGGGAATATAGTAGGGATTGGGCAGACATCTTACATCAAACACCAGATCCGCATCACGGCAATAACCATACTTGAAGCCGAAGGACATCACCTTCACAAGCATTGAATCGGACGCATTGTCAAGGAATGTAGTCTTAATATTCTCTTTCAGCTGACCGATAGTCATATCGGTGGTGTCTATGTAATAATTTGCAGCTTCTCTGACGGTAGTCAGCACTTCACGTTCAAAGGCTATTGCCCTGGAAATACTGCCATGCGCCTTTTCGTCCAGCGGGTGCTTTCTTCTGGTTTCCTTGTAACGCTTGCAGAGAACCTCGTCGGACGCATCAAGGAACAGAATGCTTGCTTCGATCCCCTGCTGTTTCAGGCTTTCAAGGCTTTTGCCCAGTTCGAGAAACATTTCTCCGCCGCGAATGTCCGTAACAATGGCAATTTTGTCAAGCTGTCCCCCCGACTGCATACAAATATCCACAAACTTTGAAATAAGTATGGGCGGCATATTGTCTACGCAGTAAAAGCCGATGTCCTCCAGAGCGTCCACCGCTCCCGATTTTCCCGAGCCCGACATTCCCGTAACTATCAGAAACTGCATATTCATCTATCCTTTCCAAATTTGCTTTTATCTGATGATAACAGGCTCACATTCCAGCTTATAGCCTGTTTTTTCGTAAACCTCGTCCTGTACTGTTTTAATGAGTGTCATCAGGTCATCAAATGTGGCATTTCCCTTGTTGACGATAAATCCTGCATGCTTCTCGCTGACCTGCGCATCACCCACGGAACGGCCTTTCAAGCCGCACTGATCTATAAGCAGCGACGCAAAGCTTCCCTCGGGACGCTTGAAGGTGCTGCCCGCACTTGGATATTCAAGGGGCTGCTTGGATTTTCGGCGTTCCATCAGATCGTCCATTTTTGCTTTTATCTCGGCGGCATCACCCTTTGTCAGTTCAAATTCCGCAGACAGAATAATGCTGTCGCCGCCGCTGAAACGGCTCTTTCGGTAGGACATTTCCAGCTCGTCACGGGAATATTCCGCAATGCTCCCATCGGGCAAAACCGCCCTGACCTTGACAATTACATCGGAAGTTTCCCCGCCGTAAGCACCCGCATTCATGTAGACCGCACCGCCCACCGAACCGGGAATACCGTAAGCAAATTCCAGCCCCGACAGTCCCTCACGCATAGCCGCAGCGGACAATCCCGTAAAGGACGCACCCGCTCCCGCAGTAATACGGCAGCCGTCAAAGCGTATCTGCGAAAGCCCCTCACCAAATACAAACACTATACCGTCGATCTTCCCGTCGGAAACAATAAGATTAGAGCCTTTTCCGAAAATATAGTAAGGTATTTCCAATTCACGGCAAAGCTTCGGCAGTTCACAGCAAGCCTTTTCATCGGACAGCACAATAACACCGTCACAGCTGCCGCCGATTTTAAAGGAAGTATAATT
The DNA here is from genome assembly GCA_016302225.1 of Oscillospiraceae bacterium. Taxonomy (GTDB): domain Bacteria; phylum Bacillota; class Clostridia; order Oscillospirales; family Ruminococcaceae; genus UMGS1889. The sequence goes on from JAEDOB010000079.1 coordinate 3,968, forward strand.
TTTCAGGGACGGCCTTCTGCGCACCTCGCACCCAAGCCGTTTTGCCGCTTCAAATACTCTGTCAAGTCTTTCGGTCAATATCATATGATACCTGCTTTCATTACGATTTGCCGAAATTATGTCGGCTAAATAAATATATTCCAAATAAGTCGGTCAATATACAGCGTTCAGACAAGTTCACGTCCTCTTTTTTCGTTGATAAACCGCCTTAGCCTGTCCCAGTCGGCGTTTAAGATAAGTCTTTCGGGGAATGATATTTCTTCAAGCAACTGCTTTGAAAGGGGTACCTCGCCTGTCAGTTCGCAGTAATGCCCGTCGCTGTTTACAACAATAGGACACTCCATCTTCTTGCAAATTTCTGCGATTTTTCGGAAATTATCCGCAGTACCCTTCCATTTTATGCTGCTTTCGTTTATCTCCACCAGCTTGCCGCATTCCTTGAATTTTGCGATACACTGCTCATAATCAAAAGGGTAAGACAGCGTCCCGGGGTGACCGATAACATCAACCAGCGGATTTTCGGCAACTTTGAGATAGGTGTTTGTTATCTGTTCAACCGTCCCCGCTTTGAGCATATCCCGATGAATGGACGCAATTATCCAGTCAAGAGCTGCACACTCATTTTCGGGAAAATCAATGTTTCCCTCATAGTCGATAATGCTTGATTCTGCGCCGTAAATAATGCTGACTCCCTTTATCTTTCTGGGAATAGCCTTTTTCAGATTATGAAAATGCCATATGTGAGGAGCGTCGGTGTTCCCGGGTGTATGGTCGGTTATGGCAACTGCTTTAAGCCCCCTTTCGGCAGCACAGGTGGCTATCTCCATTATGGTCGAATATCCGTGAGTTGACGCCACCGTATGGCAATGGGTATCTGCTTCGATAAACATTTTTGACCTCCGTAAAAAACTTATTTATCCTCGGGAATATAAACCCTCACAGGTTCACCGTAACCCTGTTCATAAACGTAAACTCTGCTGCATCGGGGACATTTCCAAACATCGTATTTGGGTGAAGGAATATCCAATGGGTCTGTAATGCCGCTGTCGAGTATATTATCCCATTCCCTGTCCGTATAAACATACAGCTGAACATCGTTGGGACACTGTGTTGTACTCATAACATTTCCGCAGCGGCAGGTTACTCTTGCCATATTAGTAAATATCCCACTTCTTGACAGAATCCTTGCGTTCCATATCAAGGCCGAGATTGTCAAGCAGCTCCTGAGCAGCGTTATATCCCATCTTCTTCTGACGGTTGTTCATAGCCGCAACTTCGAGAATTACCGCAAGATTACGTCCCGGCTTAACGGGGATGACATTGCAGGGAACATTTACGCCGAGAATTGACGTATATTCGTTATCCACACCCATACGGTCGTAAACCTTCTCACTGTCCCAAGGCTCCAGCTCAACTATCATATCTATCTTCTCGGTGATCTTAACAGCACCCATACCGAACAGACGGCGTGCGTTGATGATACCGATACCGCGCAGTTCAAGGAAATGCCTGATATTTTCGGGAGATGAACCCACAAGACTTATGTTGGACACACGTCTTATCTCAACCGCATCGTCCGCAACAAGACGGTGACCTCTCTTGATAAGCTCAACCGCAGTTTCACTCTTGCCGACGCCGCTCTCGCCCACAATAAGCATACCCTCACCGTAAACCTCAATAAGAACGCCGTGACGGGTAATTCTCGGCGCAAGATTAAGGTTAAGGAACGCTATCAGCGCAGCCATAAAGCTTGAAGTGCTGTCCTTGGAACGGAGCAGAGAAACCTCGTGCTTTTTGGCAAGCTCCAGCATTTCGGGGAAATAGGGCAGTTCACGGGAAATGATAAGCGCAGGCAGCTTCTGTGCAAAAAGCATCTCAATGCGCTCATATCTGGTAGGCTCATCAAGAGAAGCAAGATATGCAAACTCCATCTTTCCCACTATCTGAATACGCTCGGGATTAAAATATTCGTAAAATCCCATAAGCTGCAGTCCGGGACGGTTCAGGTCGGGCTCGCCAATAAGTATATTTTCGGGATCATCGGGCAGATGAATACTCTCCAGATGGAATTCATCAATGATTTTTTTCAGGGAAACGGTAAATTTTTCAGCCATTCATTCCAGCTCCAATCATTTAGTCGTTCGGCATTAGCCGCATACATATATTTTTATTATACATCATTTTCTCCCTTTTTTCAAGCCGTTTTGAAAATTTTATGCAAACACCGTCCAAACTACAAAAAAGCAGAGGCATGTGCGTCTTACCGTACATACCTCTGCTGTCAGGGAACATTATCCCCGAATATTCCGCTTATAGCTGCAAATTATATTAAAACAAGCGGTCTTTTCCGATTAGTGAACGCTTCCGGACTTGTAAGCGTCGATCATTTTCTTGACCATCTGTCCGCCAACAGAGCCAACCTCTCTGGCAGTCAGGTCACCGTTGTAGCCCTGCTTCAGGTTTACGCCAACCTCATTAGCAGCTTCCATCTTAAATCTTTCGAGGGTCTCTCTGCCCTGCTGAGTCATGTTAGAATCTTTCATTTTGGTTTCTCCTTTTTATTTTTAGTGCTTAAGGGGTTTGCACTAATATTATATACGGGAGATAAATTTATATTAGCGGTAATTAATGTTAGGAAAAAGCCGATTAATGCGAAAAGTAAGGTGTTGCTTCTGCAAGTGTTTCGCCGTTGTCGGAACGCTCAAAAATGCTTGACCGATACTAATTCCGCATCACCCTATGGATAAAATCCGCTCTCTGTCGGTAATGCTCTAAATGGTAACATGACACAAATTTGTACCACTGTACATGCCTCTGTCAGCTGCAAGACTAAACCTGAAGAAAACCAAAATCCTCTCAGGTTATACTCATTTTATCACTTAACAAGTGCAGTACGCTCGGTTTCATGCTTCTTGGGACGTCCCATCAACCTCTTGATAGCTTCCTTCACCGAATCGCCGCTGAACAGCACCGAATAGCACTGCTCTGTGATGGGCATATTTACCCCTGCCTTGCGGGACAGCTCGTAAGCTACCTTGGTACAGGTGTAGCCCTCGACCGTTCCCACCTGCTTGACTGCTTCTTCGGGAGAAACTCCCTGTCCGATGAGAATTCCCGCACGCCTGTTGCGGCTGTGCATACTGGTACATGTAACGATAAGGTCGCCTATGCCCGTAAGTCCCGCAAAGGTTTCGGTCTTTGCGCCCAAAGCCGTTCCGAGAGATGCTATCTCGGAGATACCTCTCGTCATAAGCGCAGCCTTTGTGTTGTCGCCGCAGCCCAGACCGTCGATTATTCCCGCACAGAGAGCAATAACATTTTTCAGTGCGCCGCCCAGCTCGCAGCCCACAACGTCATCATTCAGATAAACTCTGAACGTTTCGTTGGACATTATCGACTGAACATAGCTTGCCTTTTCGCTGTCCGCAGACGCAGCAACTACCGTAGTCGGCATTCCAATTGCAACCTCCTCGGCATGGGACGGTCCGCTCAGCACTACCGTTTCCGACTGCGGTATTTCCTCATTGATGACCTCACTCATTCGCTTGAAGGTTCCGTCCTCAAGACCCTTTCCCGTGTTGACAACAGCCATTTCCGCCGTAACGTAAGGAGATGCCAGCTTTGCGACCTTTCTTACAGCACCCGTAGGAATGCCGAAAATAACCATTTCACTTCCCGAAATGCAGCTGATGTCGTCCGAAAGCTTGATTGAACTGCTTACCTTAACGCCCGGCAGCTTTGCCTTGTTTTCGCCGTCACGGATAATATCATCAAGCTCCTGACGGAATGCCGACCATACCGTAACATCATTTCCGTATTTGTCAAGCATAACAGCCAGCGCAAGCCCGAAGCCCCCCGAGCCAAGAACAGTGATCTTTGCCATTTAAAATCCTCCCCAATCAATTTTCCTTCTTTTTCTGTCCGAATTTATTTTCCGTACCATTTTTCAAACGCTCAATATTTGAACGGTGCATATAGATAAGCAGAATACTTGTAAATGCCACAAGTGCCGTATGTACCAGACAAGTATTCAGCGGCAGTCCTTTGATAAAATAATGCGTGCAGAAGGTTATTATGGGATATGCGACCGCCGCACTTATGGAGGACACTGAAACATATCTCGTAATAAATAGCACCAGCGCAAAGAACGGTATAACGATGCAGAAGGTCATCGGGTCAACTACAATGAGTATGGAAGAAGCGACCAGAACTCCCTTTCCGCCCTTGAAACCGTAGTATATGGGGAAAATATGTCCCAGAATAGCCGCAAATCCCGCAATATAGCCAACAACCAGCCTGTCAAACGCACCCTCGCCCATTATCATCGTAAACGCAAGAATGCTCAGCAAAACGGCGATAATTCCCTTTCCCAGGTCGCCGATAAGTGTCAGCAGCGCAGGAAATTTACCGTAAACTCTGAGAGTGTTGGTAAGACCTGCGTTTTTGCTGCCGTAGTCCCTGATGTCCTGATGCTTTAGCAGCCTTACAACGATTATGGAAGAGTTGCAGCTGCCCAGCAGATAGGAGATAACCAGCGTTATCAAAGTTGAAATTATAAACTTAGCTACCATAAAATCAAGCCTTTCGGTAAATTGAGCAATTATTAATCATCATTTCTGTCACGTTCCCTGATAACAAATCTAACGGGAGTACCCTCCAGCCCGAAGGTTTGCCTAATCTGATTTTCGATATACCGCTGATAGGAGAAATGGAAAAGCTCCGCACGGTTTACGAAAATAACAAACGTGGGCGGCTTTGTGGAAGGCTGGGTCATATAGTAAATTTTCAGCCTTCTGCCCTTGTCGGAGGGGGGCTGAACTCT
>JAEDOB010000080.1 GCA_016302225.1 Oscillospiraceae bacterium
CATTTACTCATAATCCGAACACATTTGTGAACAACAATGTGTTCGGATTTGTTGTTTACTTATATTAATAATCGACAATAAAGTAGACAAAAAATCAGCGTGAAAAGCATGCGCTTTTGCTCCGATTTTTGTCTACACTTTAATAGGTGATCAGTATTAGCAATATAGCATAACGAATCAAAAACGGAACAACTATAAAAGTTGATCCGCTTTACATTTTTATGCTTTGGCTTGTGGTGTTTATTATGGTTATTTAGTATGCCCGTAATCACAGGATATATTGTGACAGGAGATGCTCAGAGGATATTTGAGATGATTTGACTGAATATGTGACCGGAGATATACAGTCAGAAATGTTAATAAGAAGGGGAGATTTATAGTTTTATAAATTTTTGGCTCTTTCTGTATTCAACTGGTGAGATCCCTTCGTAACGCTTAAACACGGTACTAAAATATCCTGCATCGGAAAATCCTGTTCGAGTCCCTATATCTGAAATTGGCATGTCCGTTTCTGACAGCAGGCATTTTGCTTCTTTAAGTCTGCGGCGTATTACATATTCATTTGGCCGCATATGCATTGTTTGCTTGAAAATACGACAAAGATGCTGCGGCGATACTCCTGCTTTTTCGGCAAGTATAGTTATTGGAAAATCCTCTTGAAAATTCTCATCAATGTAATTTATTACCGGAGTCAAGATATTGCTTTTGTCGTTTCCGCCGGAGAGGTTTTTATCAAATGCCATTCTATGAAATTCTATTACGTACTGATAGATCAGTCCGGAACATATATAATCAGCATATACTTTATCATATTTTTGAGCAGTAAACATTTTATTAAATGTTTTTTGTAAACTGCTGCTGTCGGTAAATTGTACAGCAATAGGTTTAGTCATTTTTAATTCGTTGAGTATCTGAACGCAGGCATATCCGTCAAAAGCTAACCATTGGACATTCCAATTTCCGTTAGTAGGATAGTATTCATGAGGAAATCCTGCGGGAAGAAAAAAGTAATATCCTTCAGACATATTAATACTTACATTGTTATATTTTAAACAGCCTGTACCATTTGCGCTATATAGAATTTGATGCCAATAATAACCTTCCGAGCGTTTTATGTGATATTGAAATTCACTGCCGCCTATTCCTGTCAGATATATCGGCAGGTTTTTCACCTGTGCCCCATAGGGGTATATATTTTGATTAATTACCATATATTTATGCCTTTCGCCGTATATGACAAAAGCTTCCCCGAAAAAACAGGGAAGTTTTTGCCGTATATGTTGATTGAAAATCAATGAAGAATAATATTTTTTCTCCTGATACTCAAAAAGTTTTTAATTGATTTTTTTCAATTCTGCATTTGCTTCTTCGATCAATATCTCAGCAACCTCACGAGATTCTTCTTTGCCTTGAGCATACGATGCTCCTCCGAAAGGATTGTACATTACATTATCTGTAACAGCAGAAACAAAATCATCGGAAATACCATAGGACAAATCATAAAAAGGATATTCTTTGGCAGAAGATATACATTCATAATACTGTTCCAACAGCTCGTCTGTCCAGCCATAGTCTTTTTTACGTTTTTCATCGCTTATGGATTTTGAAGCCTCATCCATTGAAGCAGCAATGCAGCATTCGGCATATCTTGCAACACCGTCAGGATTCGATGTTCCCTTGCAAAGCATAAAGCCATCGGGAATTATGGAATATGCAGGATCATAATCAGGACAGCACGGAACAGGTACCATTGCTGCATCATTCGGATCAAGCTTTGTTGACCATACCGATGGATCTGATTCAAGCGTCCATGCACCGCAAAAATAGAAAAGCTCTCCGCCTTCACCCATTTTTTGAGGCTGTTCTGACCAATCAAACATTGACTTATCGAGGAATAATCCGTTGTTATACAATTCTTCAGCAAAATTCATAGCCTTTTCAAGGGCAGGGTCATCAATTGTAAGCTCAAGTAATCCATCGTTCAATCTGACAACCGAACAGCCTGACGAAGTTCCCAATGCCTTTTGATAATAATACCCGTCAAGTCCATATCTTCCGTCATCTTCATCTACGAAATTGGTCAGCATATCTTTGAAAGTATCCCAATTCCAATTACCGCTCTGATACAGTTCCCACGGATCATCGAATCCGTTTTCACTAATAGTTTTTTTGCTGTAAATTACCACTGCTTCGGGAGATACGCCTGTACAAAACTCATAGTGATTTCCCTTAAAATTGAGCATATCCATATATTTTGCAGTATTCTGCCATATTTCGCTTTCCGTATCAATATAGTCATCGATGGGAACAAACATGCCCGATATAATTCCCTTTGGGATAGCTGCGGTTTCAAAAGGGAAAAAGTCGATTCCCTCACCGCCTAAAACATATGTAGAAAGATCAGTCCAGCGACTCTGCCATGTTGTAGGATAATATTTTATCTCTCCGCCGTATTTAGCTTCAAACATTTCAAGCGCAACAGACTTAGAGCCTCCTCGTGTGTCCGGATTAAGATCATAATGTGCCAACCACTTTATTGTCTTATTTTCCAGTTCGCAATCGGCAAGAAGGCTGTCGGCAGCTTCGTTCACTGCCTGCTGATCTTCATCGTTAAGCTTTTCTGTGTTGATAGCAACTGTATTTCCTGTTGTACTTGTTATGCTTGAAGTTTCTGAAACCGGATCACCTTCGGAGCCGCAGCCTGCAAGTGCCGCTGAAAATAAGACAGCAGATACCAATGCAATTTTTTTTGAAATTTGCTGTGTCATAAAAACATCACACCTCATAATCAGATTTTTTTTACTCTTGTTTCCGTTTAGCTGCAGCATAGATTGATCTGTTGTTCAGCAATCTTTTATAAAAAGTATACGGCAAAATCACCGATAAGTCAAGACGAAATTTTGAACATAATTATATTTTTTTAACATGGCATAATATAGATGATCTTAGAGAATACGCAAATAAGTTATATTTACATTTTAAAAAATTAGCAATCTTCAAATTTCTAAACAGTGTTCAAAATCTATAATTGACATTTGATTTCAGTAATGATATTATGAGATAAACTCCGGGAGAAAGAAGGAACTGTATGAAAATAAATATAAAAAAAATCACCGGTTTATTGTTTGGATTATCTATGCTTTCATTTTCAGCATGTGAATTATCTGCCGTTCAAAAGCAAGGATCTGATAATATGACTTCCGAATCGAAAACTGATAAAATAAATGCTGTTTTTGGAGAGATACGAACCGAATTTCCCGATGCACCTGATCTCAGTGACTATCCTTTAACACTCAGTAATGTTCCCGACGATTTTTACAGTGTATATGAAGCAGAAAATGCGCATCTTGAGGGCAAGTGTACTGTACAGCAATCTTCTTCGGATTTCTCAAATAATGCATATGTATCGGGATTTGAGGGAGAAGGAGATAAGATAACTTTTGATGTTGACATAGAGTTTTCGGGCTTTTATGACCTTAACTTTGTATGCCGTTCTTCTGACAGCGGAAGGGAAAATTATGTATATATTGATGATGAACATGTCGGAGATGTGGTATGCAATTCCGATGGAAAAGTTGTTGATTCTTTTTTATACAATATTTATCTTGATAAGGGAAAGCATAGCATATCATTGCTTCCCTGCTGGGGATATACTGAATATGACTGCCTTAAGCTGACTGCCTGCAGTATGATAACAGATAAAACTTATAAGATCACGCAGGAGCTTTCAAATCCTGATGCAGATGAACATACAAAAGGGTTGTATCAATTTTTATGTGATATTTACGGAAAATACAGTCTGTCGGGACAGTTTGCCGATAAAGGAAGAATGTCCTCAGAGCTTAAGCAGATTGAAAAAGCAACAGGAAAAGAATTTGCTGTGCTTGGACTTGATATGATGGACTATGGAAGTACCAATAAAGCAAACGGTGTGCAGGGCAGAACAGTTGAATATGCCTATGATTGGTATAATAACGCCGGCGGTATTGTACAATTCTGCTGGCATTGGACTTCTCCGGGTGAGTACGCCATAAATGATTCAGAGCACCCCTGGTATAGTTCGTTCTATGCCGACGGTTCAAAAATAAATCTGGATAAAATAATGAGCGGAGAAGATGAACGTGGATATGAGCTTCTTATGGCAGATATTGATAATATTTCACAAGAGCTTAAACGACTTTGTGATTCCGGTGTTCCGATAATATGGCGTCCGCTTCATGAAGTCGGAGGTGGATGGTTCTGGTGGGGAAATTGTAAACCTGAAAGCTATAAAAAGCTTTGGATCACGATGTATGATAAAATGACCAAGGAACACAACCTTACAAATCTGATCTGGATGTGGAATGGTCTTGATCCCGAATGGTATCCCGGTGATGAATATGTAGATATTATTTCATGTGATATATATCAGGGCAATCATGTATATACAAGCTTTAGCGGAACATTTGCCAAAGCCGCAGCGTGCAGTACCTCAGGAAAGCTGATCGCACTTTCCGAAAATGGCTGTGTAATGGATCCGGATCTGGTTATGAGAGATAATGCACGCTGGCTGTTCTGGGGCACATGGGCTGATCCTTACACTCTGTACAAAGGTGCAGTTCTTAATGAAGAATATACTGAAAAGGATATGCTGATAAAAGCATATAATCACGAAAGAGTTCTTACTTTAGATGAACTTCCGGATTTAAAATCGTATTATTCCGAATAAGCGATTCAAAAAAACATGATCAATTTTTCAATCAGTATTCAACTATTGCTTCTTATTTGTGTAACAGAAGATGACAGCAGTTTATAGAGATCATCACTATTTTAAGGGGAGAGAGAAATGAATCTTATCACCGCAAAAAAAATCAGAAAGGAATACTCCCAGTACCGCTGGCAGACCAATTCCAATGAGATCTTCACAGAGGAAATGACCATGTTCACCCTCACGGGCAAGGGGGTAACATATGCCTTTGCAGCGCTGGAAAGCGGTCATCTTGCTCACGTTTACTACGGAAAAAGAGCAGACGACGAGGATCTGTCCTATCTCATGAGATTGGACGAAAATCCCTACACTCCTAAGGTAAACCAGCGCGATATGGGAACATTCATGGATACCACCCCCTTTGAATATCCCTGCCATGGCATCGGAGATTACCGCGAGCCTGCGATAATGCTCATGGACGGAAAGGGTATGTCTGCGCTTGATCTGAGATATGTTTCCTATGAGATCACAAAAGGCAAGCCCATACTCGAACAGAAGCTGGAGGACTGCACCGTAAGGCTCCCCGCCACATTCGCAGATGAAAACGAGGCTGAGACCGTTGCCGTTACCCTTGAGGACAAGCGCACGGGTCTGAACGTGATACTGTACTACACCGTTTTTGCAGATCTCGACGTTATTACCAGAAGCGTAAAGCTCATAAACAAGGGCGGCGAGGCTTTCGACGCAAGACGGGTAATGTCCGCCTGCGTTGATTTCGACAGCGACGAGTATGATTTTATCACCCTCAACGGCTCATGGGCAAGAGAGCGCGTTATGGAGCGCTGCCGCCTGCATCACGGCAAGCAGGGCGTTGACTCGGTAAAGGGCGAATCCTCCCACCAGAACAATCCCTTTGTGGCTCTGGTATCCCACAACGCAAATGAGGATATAGGCGAGGCTTACGGCTTCAATCTGGTTTACAGCGGCAATTTCTTCGCCGAAGCAGAAGTCACACAGCACAAGAAAACACGCCTTGTAATGGGTATCAATCACTTTGATTTTTCATGGAGACTGGAGCCGGGCGCTGAATTTACCGCTCCCGAGCTGGTAATGGTATATTCATCACAGGGAATCGGCGAAATGTCCCGCACCTTCCACGACCTTTACAGACAGCACCTTATCAGAGGAGAATACAAGGACAAGCGCCGTCCCATACTTATCAACAACTGGGAAGCAACTTATTTCAATTTCAATACCGAAAAGCTTATTGACATAGCAAAGCAGGCGTCGCAGCTGGGCATAGAGATGCTCGTTATGGACGACGGCTGGTTCGGACACCGTGACAGCGACAACAGCTCCCTCGGCGACTGGTTTGTATATGAAAAGAAGATAAACGGGGGACTTAAATACCTTGTTGACGAGGTAAACAAGCTTGGAATGAAATTCGGCATTTGGTTCGAGCCCGAGATGATATCCCCCGACAGCGAGCTTTACAAGGCTCACCCCGACTGGGCGATTCAGATAGAAGGACTGCCCATGACACAGAGCCGTGAGCAGTATGTGCTTGATTACAGCCGCAAGGAAGTCCGTGACTGCATTTACGGACAGATGAAAAAGATCCTTGACAGCGCAAATATCGAATACATCAAGTGGGATATGAACCGTCAGCTTACCGAGGTAGGCTCGAACGCTCTGCCCTCTGAACGTCAGAGAGAGCTGTGGCACAGATACGTGCTGGGCGTTTACGATGTTATGGACAGGCTCACCACGGATTATCCTCACATTCTGCTTGAAAACTGCTCGGGCGGCGGCGCAAGATTTGACGCAGGAATGCTTTTCTACTCTCCCCAGATATGGACCTCCGACGATACCGACGCTATCGAAAGACTGAAGATACAGCACGGCACATCTATCTGCTATCCTGCCTCTGCAATGGGCGCGCACGTATCCGACTGCCCCAACCATACGGTAGGAAGAAACACACCCTTCTCCACCAGAGGAAACGTTGCAATGGTGGGCACATTCGGCTACGAGCTTGACGTTACAAGAATCCCCGAGGCTGACAGAAACGAGATCCCCGGACAGGTGGAGATGTTCAAGAAGTACAATCCCCTTATCCGCACAGGCGACCAGTACCGCATCGGAAATGTGTTCGAGGACAATATGTGGGACGCTTGGATGTTCGTGGCAAAGGACAAGAGCGAGGCTGTATTCACCTTTGTTCAAGTCCTCGGCAGACCCAATTACCGCAGCAGACGGATAAAGCTCAAGGGTCTTGACCCCGAAAAGAAGTACATAAACCACGAAACGGGCGAGATACACAGCGGCGCAGCTCTTATGAACTGCGGCATAAACGTAAATCTCAGCGGTGATTTTACTTCAAAAGTGATTTATTTCTATGAGGAATAATTCGGTTTTTTATTGCTTTACAATTATGATGTTTTTCGACATTTACGCAGGTAAATAATGGAATGCTCCATAAGGTCGGTGAGGATAACCAAACTTTCAACCCGGAAAAAGAATGCGATGAGTTATTCATGATTGCTTTCTGTGTATGGTGAGAGGACTGAGCATGGCTCATGACGGTTGATGTGATAGTGCTAGAGAAATTATGATAACGTTGATTTGGGTTATTCCGCCTTAATATATTCTTTCTTCAAATCATCAGAAAATTCCCTCAGCCGGTCTTTTTCCTTATCACAATAAAGCTTGAAATCCTCAGCAGCTTCCAGATCGGCTTTCTTAGGAAGAGCATTTTTCTTTGCGAGAACAGCTTCACGGACCTCGTCATATTTCTTGTCATATATAGAAATGGCTGTTTCCGAACGGAGCAGCTTCTTTCGGTATGTTCTGCAGGCTCCCGTGAAAGCAAGATAAGCCTTTTCAATGGGACTCTTATATGTGGCACGGCGGCAGGCGGAGTTTACTCTGTTATGATATTTTTTCCTGCATTCGGCACGAGAGCAGGTGAAAGAAGGCTTGCTGACCTTTGTGACCATAAGGCTTCCGCATATTTCACAGTTGGTAATTTCAAGACCATATGTGCCGAGGACATCGGCATACATCTCCAGAAAAGTCATAAGACCTTCCTGACTGTTAATATCACACAAATACATAGTTTTTCTGTTGCCATCTGCGCCGACAGCTTTTAACACCGATGTGTTGTAGAAGCTGTCGGCGTTGTCGTTTATAGCACTTGAAAGATCAAAATGCTTCTTATTGCGCAGAGTTGACAGAATAGACATATGCTTATCGGTATTGGCTTTGAAGACATTTATGTGCTTCTCAGCTTCCTTCATCAATTGAACTCTGTTTTTCAGAAGATTTCTTGGAACGTTGAATTTACGTCTTGCAGAAACACATTGGTTATATGTATTCAGAATTATCAGATTCAGAAACATATTAACGTGGTCACCGGTCTCATAGTTTGAGGCAAGGCTTTCAAGCTTGCCGTTATAACTCTCGGCACAATATACCTCGATATTGCACAGCTGTTCGTAATCTTCAAGGAAAGCGTCCGTTTCACGTTTGAAACGTATCAGCTTGTTTATGCTCTTGATGACAGAGCCAAGCTCGTTAGTGTGCTTTATGGTGTTGGGCGGCTGAACGTCCGGGAATTTATTCTCTGCCCAATCTTTCAGATTTGATGTGCTGCCGATGATGAAGGTTTCCGTTTTATCCTCCATATTTATAATTAGCCCTAAAGATACATCTGCTCTATCGCTTTCAAAAATCTTCTTAATACTGTTTAACATATATTCACCTCATCAATTACAAATTGCTCGCTAAGAATATCTATTAAACATATTTTACCATTGTTATGCCGAAAAGTCAAGTAAATACGTAATAATCCCTGTTAATATCAAATCGCTCGCATTATAAGTACACGATACTCTGCATATAACTATACACGCCGAATTAAGACTTTTGAAAAATTGTATGTTAGAATTAGATCATCGCAGGGGAACACCGGCGATGA
>JAEDOB010000081.1 GCA_016302225.1 Oscillospiraceae bacterium
TTCCGCCCCCACAGCCAAAAATGCGGAAAGAACAGCCATTAAGGGGAAATATATTCCCGCAGCCGAAAGCGCAGCCTCCTGCGACGATGAAAGAGCCTACGACAAACGGTATTCCAAGCTGGTTTCCGCAGAGGATATGCAGGAGCTTCGGAAACACGCCGAAAAGCTTCTCACCGAAGCGGCAGAACGGCTTTACGGCGGAGATGTGGATTCTCTCCCTTTGCTGGACTCCGACGGGAAATCCCTTCCCTGCTCCTACTGCGACTACAAATCCGTCTGCGGAAATTTCCCGCCGTCAAGAATGAAAAAGTACGATTTTGGCGAAAAAAATGTTGAGAGTTGAGTGATAAATGTTGAATTTAATGTGGGATTTGTGCCTGAATAATAAAAAACATGCTGCCTAATTCCATAAAACTCAACACTCAACTTTCAACACTAAACATTGCTGCAGTGCCAATTTTTTCCCGCTAAACAAAAATCTTTTGACCCTATTATACACCTTGCACAAATCGACAATTATTTATCTTGAAAAGTTTGTGAAAATGCTTGACTTTTTTCTGCAAATGTGTTATTATATGATTGAAGAATAATCTGCAAGTAATTTATGCCCTTACGGCTGTTCGGATTCACCGCCGTAATCGGGCTGAATGTTCAATAAAACGACGTATAAGCAAGGGTTTTCCCTTGATAAACAATATCCGCAAGGGGGTGTTTGAAGCTATGAAAACTATGCACGGTACGGGAGTTTCGGGCGGTATCGCTATGGGACGGATCGCATTTTTCAACAAAAATAAGGCTCCGCTGTCGCTTACCAGAATTGAGGACGGCGAAAAGGAGGTCCTGAGATTTCAGCAGGCAAGAGAGGCTGCCTCCGCTCAGCTTGAAAGGCTGTATGCAAAGGCTCTCGAACGTGTCGGCAGAGAAGATGCTGCCATCTTCCAGATACATTTAATGCTGCTTTCCGACAGAGATTATGTTGATTCCGCAGAAGCCATGATAAGGGGCTTCGATATGAACGCCGAGTATGCCGTAAAGCTTACCTCGGATAACTTTGCAAATATGCTGGCTAGGATAGATGACCCATATATGCAGGGCAGAGCCGCCGATATACGGGACGTTTCCGACAGGATAATACGTATCCTTTACGGTATCAGCGACAGGATAGAAGCACCGGAGGAGCCGTCCATTGTAGTTGCAGATGAATTTGTCCCCAGCGAAACCATTGAGCTGGGCAGACAGGACGTTCTGGGCTTTATCTCCGAAAACGGCTCGTCAGGCTCCCACGCAGCTATTCTTGCAAGAAATATGCAGCTTCCGTCCATTATCGGCATAAGCGAGCTTATCTCGGAAAAGGACGACGGAAAGGAAGCTATTATCGACGGCTTCACGGGAACTGTCTATCTCGAACCCGACGAAGCAACCGTCAGAAGAATGAAATACAGAATGCAGAATGTGCACAGCGTCAACAAGCTTTGCCTGCTCAGCGAGTGTCAGGTAGGCTGACAATGCACCTTCTGAAAGGACTGATGAAATGACAGGCTACCGCAGGCTGGTGATAGACCTTGAGTTCAATCCCGTGAAAAGGCTTTCCGAACAGGAGGATCCCTCTCACCTGCTAAACTATGAAATAATAGAAATTGCTGCTGTTATTCTCGATGATGACAACAAGACCTGTGACAGGTTTCAGTGCTATGTGAAGCCGGAGCACGCCGACTCCATAGCCCCCGAGATCACCAAGCTTACAGGCATTACATACGACGATGTCAAGGACGCCGAATGCTACGAAACGGCACTTGACAGCTTCATCGAATGGGTGGGGGACAGAAAGATCACCGCTTACAGCTGGAGCAAGACCGACAAGCTCCAGATAATGAGAGAAGCCGAATTCAAGGGCTTTCTCCCGAAGGCACAGGCTGTATTCCCCCGCTGGATAGACCTGCAAAGGATCTATTCAAGGAAAATGGGACTTACCCGTCCCGCAAATCTTACTACTGCGCTGAATATTCTTCAGATAACCTTTGTGGGTGCGGAGCATTCCGCCCTGGCAGACGCCGAAAACACCGCACAGATCCTTGCTATGCTATGCGACAGCAAGCGTATGGACGAACTGAAATCCCGTTCAAGAGTGACCTTCAATTCCAAGGATATGGGAGGCTTCAAGCTTTCGGATATGATAAAGGTAAAAACACGGAAAAAATAAGAAAACGGCTTGCAAGGGGCACTTCAATACATACCCGAATGCAAGCCGTTTTTTACTGTAATACCGCACGTCATATATATGACTGACGAATATAGGTGTGTGTTCCGGCGGGGGAACACACATTGATCAACATAGTTTTACAGGCAAGCACTGTCCGCCCCGCCCGACGAACGTGTGATAACGTCCTCCAGCGTGATGCCGTCAAGGTACCTGTTCACAACGTCATAAAGTCCCTTCCATATCCCCAGTGTCGGACAGTTGTCCGCATTGGGACATTCGTTTACCTCGTATTCTATGCAGGCAACGGGCGACAGGCTGCCCTCGGTCACTCTGAGTATCTCACCCACCGTATAATCGGACGGCACCTTTGAAAGCCGATACCCGCCCTGATAGCCTCGGTTGGTCTTTAGCATTCCCGACTTGTTAAGCAGGGGCACTATCTGTTCAAGGTATTTTTTGGAAATAGACTGCCGTTCGGCAATATCCTTGAGCGCAACGTAACCGTCACCCTGATTTTCCGCCAGATCCAGCATCATTCTGAGAGCGTATCTTCCCTTTGTGGAGATCTTCATACAATTCAGGTCCTTTCCGATAAAATAGATTTACCTACTAAATACTATTATAACATAGGTTTCATAAGTTTTCAACCTTTTTTGTGAAATTTTCTGATTTTTTTATAATTCGCAAAATACCTATTGATTTTTGGGATTTTATGCGTTATAATGGTATTGCGACATAATTTGACAACATTTAATTAAAATGTACTTATTCGGTAGATAATAAAATTCTAAAAAACGCAAATACTTATCAGGGGGAATGTTAAGTGAGAAAAATTTTGAACAAGCGTATGATAACAGCCTGCAATATTGCATTGGTGTTTATGCTGGCAGTGCTGCTTGTCGTGCAGACAGGTGTTATGCAGTCCACAGCACAAAATACTGCCAAAAACCGTATGGTCGATGTTATAGAAAAGCTTGACACAATTGACGCAGATACGGCAGAGCTTGTTGACCAGCTGAATTCCGACTACATCGCCAAGGCAGAAGCCTTCGCAAAAATGATAGAGCTTAACCCGTCTATCCTCGACGATGCCAAAAAACTTGAAGAGATAAAAACTCTGCTGGACGTTGACGAGCTTCACGTTACCGATGAAAATGGCATTATACAATGGGGTACTGTTCCCGGGTACTTCGGATTTGACTTTGCTTCAGGCGACCAGACTAAGCCGTTTCTGGACATACTCAAGGACTCTTCCGTGAAACTCGCACAGGAACCCCAGCCAAACGGCGCGGAAGGAAAGCTTTTCCAGTATATCGGCGTGTCAAGAAGAGATAAGACAGGTATCGTTCAGATAGGCAATACCCCCGACAGACTTCAGAATCAGATAGATAAAAACAGCATTGCAAATGTTCTGGGCTCCTTTACGGTAGGCAGCTCGGGATATGTTATGGCTGTTTCCAAGGCAGACGGGACCTTCGCCGCCCACCCCAATGAGTCGCTTATCGGCACACCCGCTTTGGAAGCAGGAGTCAGCCAAAAGATTTTGGACGGTGCCGACAGAAAATCCTGTGTCATAGACGGTACCCGTGTATTCTGCTACACCGAAGAAAATGACGATTACATATTTATCGCCGCTATCCCCATGAGCGAGGTCTATTACGGAAGAGCTGTACTTATGGTCATCTTTGCCGTATGTATCCTTATAATGATCACCACTATTATCGTTCTGCTCAACGGCATGATAAATAAGGTCATCATCGACGGAATCAACGCTGTTCTCGCCAAGCTGGAGCTTGTTTCCTCGGGCGATATGGACGTTGTATTCGATGTTGACACCTGTCCCGAATATGAAACCCTCAGCAGCGGCATCAATTCCATGCTTGCAAATATCCGTGAAAATATGGCGGAAACCGAAAGACACAACGAGGAACAGCAGCGTATGTTCAGACAGGTCAACGAGATCTCCGCAAATATCGGCTCGGGCTCCTCCGAAATGCAGAATATCGCTTCAAAGCTTTCCGACGGCTCCGCTACACAGGCAGCTACCGTTCAGGAAATAACCGCTTCCTTCAACGCCATCGCAGAGCAGATAAAGGACAGCGCAAAATCCGCCGCAAATGCCAGCAGGATCTCAGACCGTACCACCAAGGAGCTTGACGCAGGTGCAGAAAAGCTGGGCGAGATGCAGGTGGCAATGGCAAGGATAGAGGAGTCCTCCGAAAAGATCAGCAATATCGTCAAGACCATCGAGGACATTGCATTCCAGACAAATATCCTTGCTCTGAACGCAGCCGTAGAAGCCGCAAGAGCAGGACAGCACGGCAAGGGCTTCGCTGTTGTTGCCGATGAAGTCCGCACACTTGCTACCAAGAGTGCCGAGGCTACCACCCGCACCGCAGACCTTATCGAGGAAACCAAGCGTGCAGTTACCGACGGCAGCCGCATAGCAAACGAGACCGCCGAGCAGCTCCGTTCCATGATGAACGGCGTTTCCGAAAGCAACAAGCTTATCGACGGCATTGCAACAGCGTCCGAAGCGCAGGCAGCGTCCTTCGAAGAGATCTCGGAAAGTATGCTGCACATTTCGGGCGTTATCCAGCAGAATGCGCAGATCTCCAACAATGCCGCTTCCACCGCCACCGAGCTGGACAAGCTGGCAGGCTCTCTGGAGGCACTGTTCAGATAATTTTTCAGAAAAGATTTCAGCGGACGTTCAACCGAGCGTCCGCTTTTTTCCAAAGCAAAAAGATAAAAGTTTCGTCCACCTTTTCAAAGGTGGCGGGGTCGAGGGGCAGCGCCCCCGTCGCTCTCCGCAGAGAGCGAAATCCCCCAAAGCACCGCACACAAACAAAACAGTAAAGCAGCAATCTAACAATAATCACAAAAGCCGTGAAAACACATCACAGTGTGCGGTGCGCCGAAAAAAGGAGAAGGCGTTCACGCCGCCGACTTTTTTCAACGCCGCAAGGCGGCAGAGGGTTCTCACAGAGTCAGCGGGCAACCCGTCCACACACAACAATTTGTTACACGGAAATCAATTTTTACATTGTTAGCACGAATAATACTCTTATACCTTAGATTTTGTCGAAAACATACACAAGTTGCTGTATGTGCGGGAAATATTCACCTTGATTGTCCTGCTTTATTACTCTACACAGCCTTTGTTATCTTTGTTTCTATTGTGGCTCTCCCGCAAAGGGGGAAACTATATGGGCGGGGGACACAACAAACCCTAACGCAAAGCAGGGAGTTTCCCCCGCCCCTAACGTTTCCCCCTAATTATTCCGTTAGGAAGAATTTGCAATCACCCCTTTCCTTTCACCCCACCCTCTTTACCCTGCTTTACATTTTGGTGAGATTTGTTAAGAAAATGTTCTTTGGAGAGTTTGAACCTACTTTCGCATGTTTATCCTTACTGTTGCGTGGGCTTGGCAGTTTGTTCGTTTGCTCTCGGTACAAAATAATAAAGATAAATGCAGTGTTTATTGTTTGTGAAAATATGAAAATTGATTTCCGTGAATTTGTTGCATTTTCTATTGAAAATCCCCATACAAAATGGTATAATTATCTCAGCAAATTATTCGGGAGGATAGCAAAATGAAATCAAAAGCATCAAGATACACCGCCGCCATTTTAGCGGCAGGTCTGGCACTTTCGGGCTGCACATCAAGTAACGCCGAACCGCAGACAACCGAATCTCAAACCGTTTCAGCCGAGGAAACAAGCGGCAGAAAAAAGGTTGACCCGTCAAAAATTACTATGGCTGACAGCTACACCTTTGACAAGCTCTCCGCCGAAAATATCGAAAAAACCGACTGCTCAATTACCGTCGAATGCGAGGACGCACCCGAAGCAAGCGGAGTTGTAATGCTGGCAGATCAGCCGGGATTTTCGGGCAGCGGCTATGCGTCCATCTCCACCAACGCCGATTTCAAGCTGACTGTGGATATTCCCGCAAGTCAGTTCTATAAGCTGACCGTCCGTCATATGGCAGGCGGTCATAAGGAAAATCCTTTGCTTTTCAACGGCGCAAAGGTCATGAACATCTACTCCGAAGCGGGCGATTGGCAGGAAACCACCGCCGACGGGATTTTCCTGGAAAAGGGCGAAAACACCATTACTCTCGGCGAGGGCTGGAGCTATTTCTGCATTGATTCCATCAAAATCGAAACAGGCGAGTCCATCAGCGACAGCATTTACGAAAATGTCACGGGGACACTCTGCAACCCCTACGCAAATCTGAAAACCCAGAACATCTATCAGTATCTGAAAGCCGTCTACGGAAAACGCACCCTTGCGGGACAGTGCACCGACCACGGCAAAAGCACCGAAACAGAAGCCATCTTCAAGAAATTCGGCAAATACCCCGCCGTCCGTACCTTCGACTTTATCTTCGATTCCATAGCACTCAGCAAGGGGAATCCCGAGGGCAAGGACGCTCAGCTTGCAATTGAGTGGGACAAGGAAGGCGGTCTGACAGTTTTCGACTGGCACTGGCATGCACCCTGCAAGGAAACGGCTTTCTATACCGACAAAACCTCGTTCAGGCTGAGCAATGCCGTTACCGATATTGACCTTGCAAGCCTGTCCCCCGACGAGGTGCAGAAGCTGTTTGACGAGGGAAAAATTTCCGAAGAAGCCCTGTGGATAATCAAGGATATTGACAATATTTCCACACTTATGCAAAAGCTGGAGGACGAGAATGTTACCGTGTTGTGGCGTCCCCTGCATGAGGCAAGCGGCGGCTGGTTCTGGTGGGGAGCGTCGGGCGCAGATGACTATAAGTGGCTCTGGAAACTGCTCTATCACCGTATGACTGACTATTATCAGTTTGACAACCTTATCTGGGTTTGGAACGGACAGTCCGCAGAATGGTACCCCGGGGACGAATACTGCGACATTGTGGCAATAGACATTTACGCCGATGCCCACGACTACGGCGTAAGCCCCGACGTTTTCGCCGAACTGTCCGGATGGGCAAACAACGGCAAGCTTGTCACCATGAGCGAGTGTGCCACCATGCCCGACCCCGAACTTATCGTCCGTGACAACGCCTACTGGCTGTGGTTTGCAGTATGGAACGGCGACTACCTTGTTCAGCTGAAAACCACCACTCTCTCCGACAAATACACATCTCTCGAAATGATGGAAAAGGTCTATAACAGCGATGTTATCATTACAAGAGATGAATTGCCAAAGGAATTGTTTGAAACCACCGAATAATGTTAAAAGGGGCTGATACCGCATAAAGTATCAGCCCCGTTTATTTAATCGACTCTTCTTATCATTTCCACAAGCGGTTTTTTCTGCATATACATAAGCGGGATAAACGATGAACAAACCGCCACCGCAAACGCTGCGGCAGATGCAATAATTATCTTCGGAACAGGTGCAAAATAATCGGGCACCAGATGGGAATATTCCGTCACCTGCATATACCCCATAAGCTGTTCGGTGCCTAAAATCAGCAGCGTGCAGACTATCACCGAAAGCACCGCCGCCGACAGTACATACTGCAGGCACTCAATAAGCGTCATGCCGTAAAGCTGCCCGTCCGTCATGCCAATGCACTGCATGGAAGCCAGCTCGCTTCGGCGGTTGAGAACACTTGTGGACAGGATATTTACCATATTCACAAGGGCAATAAGCGAAAACAGGACAATACCGGAAACAAAGAATATCCTCACGGCGGTAATGACCGTGTTTACCTGCCGCCTGATCTCAAAATTGTCAAAATCTATTTTCAGCTCGGGAATATTTCCGATAAAATCCACCGCCGAAATGTAGCAGTCCTCTGCCACATTGCAGTTAAAGCCTATACTTCTGTACGTTCCGAATATGTCCTCCGAAACGCTGTCGTAAATGTCCAGCGTACCGACCATTAAAACGTACTGTGTCGGCTCCCCCTCGTCCTCGTGCATTCCATAGGACTTGTAAAAATCGGCATAGGGCTTCTCAGCCGTTCCGCTTGCTGTTACCTTAAAATCGCAGGTGCCTTCCTCATGCTTAACATAGTATACGGTATTTCCGTCATCGTCCAAAACAGGCATAAGACCATGCTTTTCCTCGGTCGTATATCCATTGTATTCATCGGGAAATATGATAAGATTCTTTATTATATCAAGCTCCAGAACATCGCCCACGGAAATCTCCCCAACACGCCCCGCAAACTTATATTCCTTCTCGGGAACAAGCAGGCAATATCCCCCGCTTTCCGTCAGCTCGTCATAGGAAACGGGAGGCTTTCCGTCAAACAATGCCGCATATTCATCGGGAGCATTGTACATGAGAGCAACATAATACTCGGTATCCTCGGCTGTCAGCTTCCGTCCCACACGCCCGATATCGGTGGTAACGCTGCTGAAATATCCCGAATTTTTCAGCTGTGACATAACCT
>JAEDOB010000082.1 GCA_016302225.1 Oscillospiraceae bacterium
AGGAGGTGATATTGTGGACGAGAAGATACAAAGGACGGCGGCTCTGCTGAAGGAGCGTATCCCTCTCGGCAAATCCCTGAAAAATCTTGAAGCCGCGGCGGAAAAGTTATATGCGCTGCCCGACAAGGACGCTGCTCTGGGGGAGCTTTACGGCAGGATATGCGCCGCTGCGAAAACCGTCCGAACGTACATCGGGCTTATAGACAGTGCGGTGGACGGGCTGGACAGCTACTATGCCCGTCTGGTGCGGCTGGCGTATTATGACGGTCTGACAGCGGGGGAGATATGCGAGAAATACGGCTGGAGCAGCGTGAATTCCTACTATTACCACCGTCGGCTGGCACTGCTCACGCTGTTTACCATATGGTTCGGAAAGGAGGCTGCACAATTTGAGAAAGAAGAAGGATCAGAGTGAGCTTATAGGCGTCCTTCTTGAAAAGGCGAGGAAGGCAGCCGATTGTCTGGACGTTTATCAGGTGTCAAAAAAGACCAAGGTAAAGAGCGTTTCGGGCAAGACCGACGACAGGGAGGAAACCGTTGTGGACACGGAGGAATTGTCCACTCAGCGGCTGGACGGGTGCATTGACGTGGCACGGCTGCGTCAGCTGAGTGCGGTTTTAAAGGAGCTTGGGGATATGAAGGATCAGGACGATGAGGGCAGGCTCCGTGAGCTTATAGATGCCCTGTGGTGTGCCGATGATGAGGAAGGCAAGGTGAAGAAATGAGTATTGTAAGCGAGGTTAGGGCGGCGTTCGGGTCTGCCCCCGAGCTGGACGGCGAGTACAGCCGTATTGATCGGGCAATGAAAATTTACAGGGGAAATGCGCCCTGGCTCAGGGTGAAACGCAGCGGGCTCCATTCACGGGGCGAGCGGCGTATGTTTTCCATGAACACGGCAAAGGCGGCTGCGGACGAGCTGGCTGCGCTGGTCATCTGCGAGGGGGCGGAGCTTTTCACGGACGTTCCCGAGTACACAGAGTACATTAACGAGGTTTTGGAGGAAAACGGTTTTCATGCCCTGCTGCCCGACTTTTTCTCTAAGGCGTTCATGTCGGGGGGCGGTGCGGTGACGGTGAAGGCGGGGGACGGTTTCCCCGAAATTTCCGTAATTTCTGCGGAGAATTTTCTGCCCGTTTCCTGGAACAGCCGTGAGATAACCGAGGCTGTTTTCCGAACGGGATATTCCGAAAACGGCAGGCTGTACACTCTCCTTGAACGGTTTTCAAGCGGCGAAAACGGCTGCCCCGTTACGGAGAGCAGGCTGTTTAAAAAGGAGCGTTTCGGGGCGGCTCTCGGCAGTGAAATTCCCGAAGGGGGCGGTGTTTTCGAGTACCGAGGGGTGACGGGGAAGCTGTTTTCCTGCTTTCGTCCTGCGGTTTCGGGGGGATATGACGGTTCCCCCGTGGGCTGCGGGGTGATGGACCTTGCGCTTGATACCCTCCGTGCGCTGGACATTGCCTTTGACAGTATGGCGAGGGAGTTCATTCTCGGCAAAAAGCGGATAATCGTTCCTTATTCCTGCATAAGGACGGTGACCGACCCCGAAACGGGTGCGGCGGTGAGATATTTTGACGCCGACGACGAAGCCTTTGTTGCCCTGAAAGCCGATGACAGAAACGATTTACAGGTGACGGACAACACCTGTGTTCTGCGAATTGACGAGCACGTTTCCGCTATAAAGGCACTGCTGAACATTCTCTGCTTTCAGCTGGGCATAAGCTCCGAAGCCTTGGCGTTTGACAGCGTGCGGGGGCTGAAAACCATCAAGACGGCGACGGAGGTAATTTCTCAGGACAGCAAGACCGCACGTACCGTACACGTCAACCGCAAAATGGCTGACGGATTTTTCAAGGGGCTGGCAGAAGCGATAATTTCCGTGGGAATCTGTACGGGACGCCTGACGCCTAAGCCGTACAGCGTTACCGTAGGCTGGAAGGACGGCGTTATTATCGACGACGGCACGGTCATCTCCGAAAATATCCGTCTGGTTGAAGCGGGGCTGCGTTCCCGTGAAAAGGCGGTCATGGAGATAAACAAGTGCGATAAAACGGCGGCGGAGAAGGAGCTTTCCGCCGTTGCCGAAGGGAGGTGATATTTATGGACGAGATAGCAGAGATTCAGCCTGAGGAAACGGAGGAGGTTCCCGCCGAAAGCCCCGAAACGGAGCGTCTGAGAAAGCGTGTTATCTGTCTGGAAAACGGAATTCGTCCCGAATATGCGGACGATCTGACGGCTATTGCAGAGCGCATTTCATGGGGCGGCGAGATGGATTTTGAAGCGGCGGTAAAGGCTGCGGCGGAGAAATATCCGCTGTTCACAAATGACGGCAGAGGTGTGTTCAAGTCGGGCGCAAAATGTCCTCAGACAGGCGGCGGTGACATTGGGGACATTATCCGTTCGGAACAGGTGAAACGCAGAAGGTGACGATTGTATTTCCCCCGCCGAAGGCGGGGGAAATACAGAAAAATCGTGTAGTAACTAACCACGGCGGAATATGAAAAAATTTATTGGAGGTAAAAAATCATGGCATATTTAAAGGATGAACTCAGCGGCTTTATTCCCGAGGAGATCTCTTCGGACATTATCAGAAAGGTGACAAGAGGTTCAAGCGTAATGCGCCTTTCGAGAATCGAAACTATGAAGTCGGACAAGAAGAAAATTCCCGTGCTGACTTCCGAAGCGGGCGCATACTGGGTCGGCGAGGGCGAGAGAATTCAGGCGAGCGGTGCCACCTGGATACACCCCGAGCTGACCGCAAAGAAGCTGGCTGTTATCGTTCCCGTCACAAAGGAAAAGCTGGAGGACGCTGCTGTTGACGTGTTCGGTGAGCTGTCCGAAAGCATTGCGGAGGCGTTTTACACGGCTATTGATGCGGCGGCTATTTTCGGAAAGAATTCGCCCTTTGCGTCAAATCTGAAAAGCGCAGTTACAAAGTCTGCGTCAATTATCACGGCGACAGACCGTGCAGATGCGGACATTGCGGATATGCTGGCAAAGATCGAAGATGCGGGCTATGAACCCGACGGCATTGCTGCGGGGATAGGCGTGAAGAATGCGTTCCGCAGACTGCGTGATGCGGACGGTGCGCCCGTTTATCTGGAGGGCACGGACGGCAAGGAGATCTACTCCGTTCCCGTGGAATTTGTCCGCAACGGCGCATGGGACAAGACCGTTTTCTCTGCGCTGGCAGGCGAATGGAAATATTCCGTTATCGGCATTCGCAGCGGTATTCAGTTTGAGATACTCAAAGAAGCCACTCTTCAGGGCACTCTTGACGAGGATGGAAAGCCTGTTTCTCTGGCGGAGCAGGATATAATCGCTATCAAGGCTACCATGCGAATCGGCTATCTTGTTGTCAAGGACGACGCTTTTGCAGCTGTTGCCGCTAAGGTTTGATAAAATCGGCGCAGAGAACGGACGATTTCGTTCTCTGCGTCGTACAACGAAAGGACGGTGAACGGTATGGAAATGTTCGCTGACAGGGATTTTTATCTGAATGTTTACAAGGGCGAAAAGATCTCGGAGGAACGGCTTGATGTGCGTCTGGCGGAGGCTTCGGCGGTATGCGGGGGCGTTTGCTTCGGGCGGCTGTCTGCGGATAGCATGGAAAAAATGTCCGATGCCTGTGCGGAAAAGGTGCGGCTGGCGGTCTGCGTTCAGGCTGATTTCATCGAGGAAAAGGGCGGACTGTACGGACTTAGTTCGGACAGTATCGGCAGCTATAAGCTGGGGGATTTTTCCTATTCGGACAGGGGCTATTATTCGCAGAAAAGGCAGGCGGAGGAGCTTATCTGCCCTGCGGCATATTCAATTCTGGAGCAGACGGGGCTTACCTTTCGGGGGGTGGCTGTCTTATGAAAAGCATACCTTCAAGGCTTCTGCGGGACAGCTGTCTGCTGAAAACAGAGGTCAGCCGTGACGAATGGGGCAAGCCCGTTTTCGAGGAAGTACGGCTGGAAAATGTCTGCATACAGGCGGGAATTTCCGGGGAGGAAAGCAACCTTTCGGAGGGAAATGTTCCCTTCGGGGTGCTGTATTTTGACGCCGAAAAAAGCCGTCCCGTGGGGGTGGATTTTGTTCCGCTGAAACAGGTGGTGACATTTGGCGGAGAGTCGTTTCGGGTACTGTCCCGAGAGCGGTTTTGCTGTGGGGGCAGGCTTCATCATATGAAAGTGAGGCTGGGCAGAAAATGAGCGTTTCGGAAAGCATTCTGACTGCCGCAGCGGGGCTTATAAACGGCTGCGTCGGCGGTCGGGCGGCGGCGGATATTCCCGTAATAACGCTGTCCGAATACAGCGAGAGCGAGCGGTTTTTTGACGGGGGACGGCTGTTTTCCATGAAGCTTGCACTTCGGAGAATTTGCGGAGATGACGCCCGCCAGACCTATTCGCAGCTGTGCGGTGAAGCGGAATTGATTGAAAAAATGCCGTCTGCCGAGGGCTTGCTGTTCTTTTTCGTGCGTTCGGATAAGCCTGTTTTTGTGGGATTTTCCGAGGACGGACGGGAGATATATGGGGCGGATATTTACATTGAAGCGGCAGAAAGGGGTGATCAGCCGTGACTTTTTCGGGATATGTCAAGAAGATTGAGGTGTATGTTTCCGAGGAGGAGCGTGCGGAGCTTTCTGCGGGATTTTCCGCTGCGGACGGTCGGCTGTCGGAAACTGTGCGAAGCTTCTGCTTTCTCGGTTCGGACGGACGAAAGGAAAGCTTTGTCACCGCCTGCGAGCCTGCGGTCAAGCTGACGGGTGTTCGCATTGTGGGGGACAGGGCGCAGGACTATATTTTTGCGGGGACACGGCTTTTCGGCAGCGGGACCTTCCGCAGAGTGCGGCTTCGTCTGACCTATGACGATGACAGCTTTTCCGATGAAACGGCGGTCATCTCCGCATACCGCTTCGAGGACAAGGCGGGAAAGCCCGAAAGAATTACCGTTGACATACGGCTGACGGCGGGGTGAGAAGATGGAGTTTTCATTTGAAAAAGGCATTGTCTACGAAGATGAAACTACATTGGTTCCCGAGATAAATGAGCGCATAAGTCTTTCGGACGGCAGTGATATTCCTGCAAAGGAACTGCTTGAGCTTATGGAGGCGGCAAGGATAAACGGTGACGAGTGAAGGGAGGTCATTTTATGGCAAGGCTAAAGGTCGGCAGCTTTGAGGCGGACGGGCGGACGGTTTCACTTTCGGAGAAGCGTTCGGCTGTTGTTGACAGTGCGGGCAGCTATCGGGACGTAAACGGTGTGCTGCACGAGAACATTCTCGGGGTGAAGATACTGCTCGATTTCACGGTGGATATGCTTGATGACGGTCAGGCGGCGGCACTTAAAGCCGAGCTTTCAGGGGGCAGCGTGACGGCTTCTTACAGCGTTCCCACGGCGGCTGAGGGGGTATTCTCGGTAAATGCGGTCACAACGGAATTCTCCTGTGCGGACAGCGACGGGGCAAGGTGGCGTGTCCGTGCGCTGCTTGAAAGAACCGACTCGGACGGGGACTTCGGGTAGCGGCGAAAAGCAGACGGTAATTATCAGGGTGGACGACAGCTGGGTGTTCACAAACGGCGATATTACCGCATTTCCCGTGCTGACGAAAACCTGCGGCGGCTCAAATGGGGGCTTTGCGGCGGGGCGGGCGGTCTGTGCGGAGCTGCGCTGTGAGATACCCTATTACGACTATCCGAGAGGGGCTAAGGTGGAGCTTTTCTTCGGGACGGGGGCTGCTGTGGGCACCTTTTACATCTGCGAAAGGCGTATTCGGGGGAACCGTTGTGAACTGCGGGCAAGGGATATTATCGCACTTTCCGACGTGCCCTTTGTAATTCCCGAGGAACGACCGCACACCGTAAATTCTCTGCTGGACTGCGTTGCCGCTCAGCTGGACGTGAACATTCCGTCGGTGGAAAACAATTACGAAATTCCCGAAAATACGCCGCTTAAAGGCAGTATCAGAGATGTGCTGGGCTGGTGCGCTGCATCTCAGGGGGTGAACGCTTACTCTCATCTTAACGCTGTCTGGGTGAAGCCGCCTGTTTCCGAGGGGGTGGTCACTATTGGAATAAATGACCATTCCGTGGTGGAGATACGTTCGCTTTTCTGCGGAAATATCGGGAGAATTCGCCTGAAAAGGAGTGACTGCAAGCTGCCCGAGGAGCTTAGGACGGTGACTGTGCGAAAGGACGGTGCGGTGTCCGAACGGCTTCAGACCTACGAGGATTTCGGCATATTCGAAAGCGGTGCGGGCGGGAAAATGCTGGAGCTTACGGTGCCCTTTGCAAGTGCGGAAATGGCTGAAAATGTGCTTCTCGGGCTGTCGGGGAAAAGCTTTGGCTCGGCGTTTGGCTGCAAGGTATGTCGGCTGCCCGCTGTGCCGAATATTGCGGACAAGGCGGTCTTTGCGGATATGCCCGGACGGACGTTTCACATTTCGGAAATGGTCGTGAGATTTACGGGCAGAGGGATATTTGCCGCACTTTCCTCCGAGGGGGACGATGAAACCGAGGGCAGATATTTCACCCGTCAGGAACGTGAGATGGCAAGAAAAATTCAGCTGGACAGTGAGCTTGGAGGGGTGGAGGTCTGCTCCTTCGGGGAGATACGTTCGTCCGTTGCGGGCAGCGATTCGGCGGTTTCCTTCGGGGACGGCGGGCTGTCGCTCTATGCGTTGGAGGGTGAAGATGAACAGAGTTAAGATAGGCGAGATAGTGCCGCTCAACAGCGGTGATGTCCGAGGAATGGAGCTTTCGGGGGACTATCTGAAAATGTCGGGGCTGGTGGTGACTGCCGTTCACCCCGAAAGCATAGATATTTCCGACAGTGCCATTGTGTTCACATACACCGTCGGGGGCGTACGGGTAACACGCAGCTATTCCCTTGAAACAAACGGGGACGGCGAGATAACCGCCTTTACCGCTCCCGACGGCACACGGACGGAGGTGCTGAGAAATGGTTGACGAGGATTTTGTGCTGGGCTATGTGACGGGGTTAAAAAACGGCAAGGGCTCGGGCGGCGGAGATGTACCGACAGGCGACACGGTCATATACAAGGATGTCGCTATCGCTAAGCAGTGGAATTTGGCGGGGACGCCGTTTGCGATCGCACTGTTTGATGTGCATAGCGACAGGCTGATTTGCGGCACACAAGGCATGCACGTTTTTGAAGAACAAAAGGCTAATTGGGACAGGTCATACGAATGGGACAGGCTTTTTGTGCATTATTGGGTGGCTATGGGCTTGATTTATAATGGCAACATTGTGACTGTAAATCCGCTTGTTAGTGTTGGTGACAGCTTGGTGCTTAATGGAGTGCCCGGCAGGTATGAATATGCGACAGAGGTCAAAAGTGTAAGCGGAACAGCAGTTCTCGGACATTCAAGCAGCGGAACAGTTACTCATTCGTACAGTGTTTCACTGTGTCCGAGTATTACAGTAAATCAGAAGCAATATAGGCTTGGGTCTGTAATATCGGAAGTTGATAAAACGTCGGAGCTTTCATCATTTATGGTGCTGTCGTGGAAATTTACAGAAGCCGATGACGGAACTAAACAAATGTCATCATATGATCCTTATTGGTTTTTTGTACCGTCGAGTACAAGCAGTAGCGGCGCAAGCTACATCGAAAAAGGAACCTTGGGTGTGCCTAAGGGGACATCAACAAAGCAGCTGTTACAAACGGGACTGCTGGCGGAAACGCTTAAAGAAAGCCTGCTGAATGCGGGCGACAGTATTACTTTAGAGGAGGTATAAGCTATGGCAACACTTACAAGATCAACGGGCACGGTTACCCTGTCGGGGGCTGCCGAAAAGGTCAATATGTCAGCCGCTTACGGCTGGATATGGGTGAAAAATATGTCCGATGGAGATATTTTTGCGGGACTGTCCGCAGATATATCCGAGGGTGCGGACGGGGTCATGACTATCCCCGCAGGCGAGTGCGGACGGCTGCAGACGGACGGGTTTAGCTCGGTGTATCTGCTCGGCACTGGCAAGGCACTTGTGGTGGCGCAAAATTATGCGGACTGCCCTTTTAAGGCGGCTAAGAAGGGAGGTGGGAGCAATATTGGCATATATCCGTTAGACCCGCAGACGGGGCTGCCGTATGGTGATGTGACCGTCGGCAATGGCATTATTACGTTGGCGGGAACATTTAAAGATAATTCGGCGGTAACGTCTGCGAAATTACCCGACAGCCTTAAAACGATAGGTAATTATGCGTTTTATAATTGCGCAAACCTTAAAACGGTTGATTTTGCGCAGGTCGAAGAAATTGGTGAAAATGTGTTTAGAAACAGCGGAATAACAGCTGCCGTTTTCCCCGAAACCCTTAATAAAATCGGGCTTTATGCGTTTACAAGCTGCACGGCTCTGACATCTGTGTACATACCTGCAAGCTGTACGTCGGTCGCTTGGAATGCTTTTGCTCAGGACACTGCGCTGTTAGATTTACGTGTGGGTGTCGGATTTAATGCCGATCTGACCATAACCTATGTGGGAAATAATAAGCTTACAGCAGAAACAATTAACGCAATTATCGCAAATTACGCTGAGAACAGCGGGAAAACGCTGACTATGGGCAGCACATATCTTGCCAAGCTGAC
>JAEDOB010000083.1 GCA_016302225.1 Oscillospiraceae bacterium
CGGAAACGCCGCTCTCAACAACTATTGTGTCGGTAGTTGAGTCTGTGCTTGCATTGGCGATAGTTATCGCCTTATCGGTCTTGATAGTAAGCACACCGCTTGCATAGATATAGTCATTCCCATAAACAAGCGATATTCCCGGTGTTGTGGAAGATATAACAAGGTCTGTGCCCATTCCGTCTATTGTATTCTTAGTGAAGCCGCCTGTGTTGACATCATACTCCAAAGCAAAAAAATTATTACCCGCACGGCATATGTGATCTTCTTGTGTGAGATACGCATATACGTTGCCGTCATCGTGCGTGCCGGTTAGTTTTCCGTCAATGTATATATATGCCTCACCTGAAATCATTTCACTAGTGATAGTAAAGGGATAAACAGGTGTTGTGCCGTCTGCGAGGGTGGGGATGACTGCGCCGTTGCCCGTATAACCGCCGCCGATAGCGTTTGCCCTTGATCCCGGAACCGCATTTACTGAACCACCGCTTATGGTGATATTTGAACCGGATTTATATTCGCCGCCGCCTATGCCTGCACCATAATTGCCGCCGGTTGCGGTAACTGTGCCACCGCTTATGGTGATATTTGAACCGGATTGATTATAGCCGCCGCCTATGCCTGCACCATAATTGACGCTGGTTGCGGTAACAGTGCCGCCGCTTATGGTGATTTTTGAACCGGAACCATAATTGCCGCCGCCTATGCCTGCACCATAATTGCCGCCGGTTGCGGTAACTGTGCCACCGCTTATGGTGATGTTTGAACCTGAGCCATTTGCGCCGCCTATGCCTGCGCCATACTCGCCGCCGGTTGCATTAAGCGTACCTGTATTGTCTGTGCTTTCAATGGTCAGCTTGCCTATACCTTCTCCGCTGCCGTTCTTCTGCAAGCCTGCGCCACTTCCGCTTTTCAGCGTGTTTACGCCTTTAAGGTCTATTGTAACGTTTCCTGCACTGTTGTCCGAAATCTTGAATGCGGCATTGTCTGAAGAAGTAATACTTAGTCCGTCAAATATGATGTTTGCGGAAACGCCGTCTGCAACCTCGATTCTGTCGTTGGTTGTTGTACCCAAAATTGTCAGCTGTGTTCCTGTGAGAATAGTCAGCACATTGTTTTCGTACTTGTAATCCGTATTTGCTGTTCCGCCCGATACCGAAAAATCTCCTGCGTTTTTCAGTGCAAGATGAAGCGTGCTTTCCTTCTGGATATTGTAATCCGAAAGGTTATTGCCCTTATCCAACTGTTTGCCGGCAAATAAAAGTATTTGCTTATCCGGAGAAATTCCTTCCTTATCTTGTATCTTAGCCATAACATCTTCAATTCTGTCGGTCGGCTCGACCTCTAATGTAATATGCTTGCTCTCAGGTGCCTTAACAAATATCTGCATTGCCGAAACGGTTATGCCCATTGCCGTTATAAGCATTATTGACATTACCGTTACAACTATACTTTTGATTATTCTTTTCATAGCCGTTCTCCTCTCAGCATTCCTTTCTCAAAATAAGAAAACGCCTTTAAATCCCTTATAAAAGAGCCCGAAAGACGTTATACCTTTATATGGAAGAGTTGCCTGACAAATATCATTTTTGATCAACTCACTTTCATTAAATTTAGCGTGATATTTCTGTTAAATATGTTCACAAATAAGTATATCATACTCTGTCAAAAAAATCAAGAGCTTTATTGTAAAACGTCATATATTTCTAAGGAACTGCTGATTTGATCGACAATTTTATTTTTCTTGCTGCCTGAATAACATATCCGGGTGGGTGTTCCCCCGCCGAAGGCGGGGGAACACCCATTAATCAGTATTTTCCTAACTCAAATTCCGCTCAAAGTCAAATTATTTTGGCCGTTTACTGTAAAATGCACAAAACAATTTAACATCATACAGCATTTATTATAGGGCGTCACGAATTTTCACCAAACTAACAAATATCTATATGATTTCATAGAATTTCAATAATTATCTTTTATAATATGTACTTGGGTAAATTAAAGAAAAGAAGGTTGAAATCAATGGAACTATATGAAATCTTTATGGATCTTGCGCTCATAATTCTTGCCGCAGAGTGTTTCGGCCTTATTGCCAAAAAGCTGAAAGCACCTCAGGTGGTGGGTCAGATCATCGCAGGTCTTATTATCGGTCCTACCGTTCTGGGACTTGTCCATACGTCGGACTTTATCGGCGCAATGGCAGAGATCGGAGTTATGCTGATAATGTTTTCGGCAGGCCTTGAAACAAATCTCAGGGACCTTATGAAAACAGGTCTGTTGGCGCTTATCGTTGCATGTGTCGGCGTGTTTGTTCCTCTTGCGGGCGGATATTTCCTTTATTCCTTCTATCATTTCGGAGGGCTTACCGCCATCGGTTCACCCGAATTCTATGAGTCGCTGTTTATCGGTACTATTATGACCGCTACCTCGGTCGGTATCACGGTACAGGTGCTCAAGGAAATGGGCAAGGTCAAGACTCGTGTCGGAACACTTATCCTCAGCGCAGCTATCATTGACGATATTATCGGCATCGTTGTTCTCACATTTGTGATAAGTCTTGCAGGCGGTTCCGATTCCGCAGGCGGTATTGCAGATATTATCAACCGCAACATGGGCGATGTTGCAAAGGTTATTGTAAACGTGCTGCTCTTCTTTGTGTTTACAATTCTTGTGGGCATTCTTATTTACAAAATATTTAAGGTACTCAACAAAAAATATCCTCACCACAGACGTCTTCCGATTTTCGGACTTGCATTTGCAATGCTTATGGCATTCTGCGCAGAAAAGCTTTTCGGTATCGCAGATATTACAGGCGCATATGCAGCGGGTATCATTCTCTGCAGCCTGAAGGACAGCGACTATGTTGCGGAAAAGATGGACATCAGCTCCTATATGATCTTTGGCCCTATATTCTTTGTTAATATCGGTCTTAAAACACAGCTTGACGGCCTTGATTCCAATCTTATGGTATTTGCCGTGCTGTTTGTTATCGTTGCCCTTATTACAAAGGTTATCGGCTGCGGCGGCGTTGCCAAGTTTGCAAAATACAACTGGAACGACAGCTTAAAGGTCGGCATAGGCATGATGACCAGAGGCGAGGTCGCTCTTATCGTTGCTTCAAAGGGACTTTCCGCAGGCATTATGGATCAGAAATATTTTGCACCCGTTATCCTGCTTATTATCTGCTCCTCTATCGTTTCTCCCATTCTTCTTAAAGTTCTTTTCAAAAAGGATAAGGACGACGGAAACGCTCCCGACAATAACGAAGATACCCCCAAACAGCTTGAAACGACACCCTCGGCAGGCTGAGTATCGGGTTTTACAACGCTCCTGCTCATTGGAAGCTAAGGAAATACTGATTAATGGGTGTCCCCCCCACCTTCGGCGGGGGGGACACCTGCTTATATAGGTCACTTAGGCAGCAAGAAAAGCAGAAATGTCTATTTAATCGGTGGTTTCCTAATTTGAATAACCGAAAATTGTTTGTTTTTATTTGGAGCCGGATTTTTTCCCCGGCTCCTTTTTTGTTGGGGGATATGTCGGGATAATCAGGCGAATTTTACGCAACATTCTACCGAGCTGTCAGCATTTCCGTGAAAATAACCAAAAGGTGTACCCCGCCAAAACAGAGGTACACCCACATTAAGATTTCCTGAAATACACCTTGAATTCCGCACCCTCGTCGGGCACGCCCACAGCTTCTATTTTCCCGCCGTGACGTTTGATTATCCTATCGCAAAGGGCAAGTCCCACGCCGCTGCCCTCAATGTCATCGGAATGAAGCCGTCTGAAAACTTCGAAAAGCTTGTCATAATGCTTCATATCAAACCCTATGCCGTTATCCTTTACGGAAATAATATGATACTTCCTGTCGCTGCTTGCAGATACGGATATTTCGGTAATTTCCCGAGCTTTTGAGAATTTCAGCGCATTGGATAACAGATTCCTGAAAAGCAGACGAATAAGCACGCTGTCCCCCGAAACCTCCGGCAGGGGCGAAATGTTCAGCGATATTTTTCGGTCGGGTTCAAGGGCAAGAAGCTCCTTTAAAACATCATCTGTCAGGGCATTCAAATCAATCGCTTCGATTTTCGGAACGGCATTGCACACCCTTGAAAATTCCAGCAAATGCTCTGTCATTTTCAGCGTATTGACGGATTTTTCTTTAAGCATGCCGATTATCTTTTGTATATCGCCGCTTTCGCCGTTTTGAAGCTCATCTTCCAGCGTATCAACAAGCATTTTCATAACACTCAGCGGCGAACGCAGGTCGTGTGACACCGCCGAAGTAAACATTTTCAGCTCACTGTTTGCATTTTCAAGGGCAATAGTCTTTCTCGCAATTTCCATATGCGTTTTGACCCTTGCCAGATATTCCTCCCGAATAAAGGGCTTGACAACATAGTCGCAGCAGCCCGCTTCAAAGCCCTTGCGGATAGTTTCCGAGCTGCTGTCGGAGGAGAAAAATATTACGGGGATATTTGCCGTCATTTCGTCGGACTTGATGGTTCTGCAAACGTCAAGCCCGTTCATATCCGCCATTTTTATATCAAGCATAATAAGGTCGGGCTGATGGCTTTCCAGATAGGAAAGCGCCGCCTTTCCGCTTGTGACCGCACGAACCTTGTAGCCCGCTTCACGCAGAATGCTGCCTGCAAAGGTTATCTGCTCGGGGACATCATCAACTATGAGAATTTCGCCGATGTCACTCATTTAATTTACCTCCGTGGAAATTATTCTGTCATTAGACGCTGCACCTCTGCACCGTCGGCAGCTGCGGTATCATTTTTGTAAATGATCTTACCCTTTTCCATTACATAAAGCATATCGGTATTTTGCAGAACAAAATCAAGATACTGTTCAACAAGCAAAACGGTAATGCCCTTCCACTCGTTGATTTTTTTGATAGCCGCACCAATATCCTGAATAATAGACGGCTGAATGCCCTCGGTAGGCTCATCGAGAATAAGTATTTTCGGGTCTGCCGCCAACGCTCTTGCAATGGCAAGCTGCTGCTGCTGACCGCCCGACAGGTCGCCGCCCCTTCTCTTTGCAAATTTCGGGAGAATGGGAAACAGGTCAAACAGATAATCGGGAACCGTCCCCTTTCCGCCCAGAGGCTGCAATCCCAGCTCAATATTTTCCTGAACGGTCATCTGCGGGAAAATATCACGTCCCTGAGGAACATAACCGATACCCAGCTTTACCCGCTCATAAACAGGCTTTTTTGTAATGTCCTCTCCGTTGAAAATTACCTGTCCCGACGGGGTTTTTACAATGCCCATAATGCTTTTGAGCGTAGTGCTTTTTCCGACGCCGTTTCTGCCGATAAAGCCAACTATTTTGCCCTTTGGAACATTAAAGGAAAGATCTTCGATAACACGGCTTTCACCGTAATATGAATCAATATTTTTAAGCTCCAGCATTTTACTCACCGCCTCTGCCAAGATATACCGCCTGAACGGTCTTGTCCGCAAGCACGTCGTTTATGCTGCCCTCCATAAGCAGCTTTCCTTCGTGGAGGACGGTTACAATGTCCGCCGCCTGCTTGACAAAATCCATATCATGCTCAATAACGATAATGGTGCAGTCCTTTTTTATCTCCTTGAGAATTTCGCCTGTTTTGAAGGTTTCGGGCTTTCCCATACCTGCGGCAGGCTCGTCCAGCATAATTATTTCGGGCTTCTGCAAAAGCTGCATTGCAATTTCCAGCCACTGCTTTTCGCCGTGAGCAAGGCTGCCCGCTCTCACGTCCGCACGTTCTTTCAGACCGACCTTTTCAAGTGTCGCATAGATATTTGCCATATCTTCATCTGACGGCTTGCGAAAAATCGAATCCATAATACCCTTATGACCTTTCAGGGAAAGTATCATATTTTCCGTGACGGTAAGATTTACAAAAACGCTTGGCACCTGAAACTTTCTGCCGATACCCTCTGTGACAATTTTGTATTCCTTCATGCCCGTCAGTCGGACAGGCTCTTTGTCCTTTGGATAGAACATAACCGTACCCGAGGTGGGCTTTGTCTTTGCGCAGATAATATCGAGGAGCGTAGTTTTTCCCGCACCGTTGGGACCGATAAAGAAATGAACGGTGTTTCTTTTTACCGCAGTTTTTACTTCGGTCAGTGCATAAAATCCGTCAAAGCAAACGGAAATATTGTTTATTTCAAGCACATTTTCATTGACGCTCATTTTGCCGCCTCCTTTGCGGGAACTGCTTTTCTATTCTTCATTCTGCCGATAAATGCGGGGAGCTGATCTCTTACAATTCCCACAATACCGCCCTTGAAGAACAGAATTGTTATGCAGAATACCGCACCGATTATGTACTGCCAGATCTCAACCATACTGCCCGAGCTGAGATTATATTCGCAGAGATTAATAAGAAATGCGCCTATTACCGCACCGATAATTGTTCCTCTGCCGCCGATAGCTACCCAAATTACCATTGTGATGGAATATGCAATAGTCATCTGGGAAGGCGTAATGCTGCCGTTGAAGTTTACGAAAACCGCACCCGCAATTCCCGCAATTGCCGCAGAAAGAACATAGATAAAGGTCTTGTAGCTGCTGACATTGTAGCCCGAGAAATATGTCCTGTTTTCGCCGTCACGGATAGCTACAAGGAGCTTACCGAATTTCCTGCTTACAAGGAATTTTGCCAGGGCATACACAAGCACCAGAATTGCCAGAGAAACATAGAAAAGCGTGAACATATTTGCCCTGTTTGCATCGCCCTTTATGCTGCCGAAAACGGTCTTAATTTCGGTAATGCCAACGTTTCCGTTAGTGTAGGGAGAAAGTGCGATAAATATGGAATATGCAGCCCATGTTAAAGCCTGAGAAATGATAGAAAAATATACGCCCTTAACTCTCTTTTTGAACATAAAATATCCAACCAAAAACGCCACGACCGAAGGAACGGCAACTATCAGAATAATTGTCAGCGGCAGATATTTGAAGGGACGCCATACAAGGGGCAGCGTATCAATTCCGCCGATGTGCATAAAGTCGGTTATCTGTCCGTTTGTCTGCTGCAATTTCAGATACATTGCCATGCAGTAGCCGCCGAGAGCAAAATACAGTCCGTGACCAAGGCTGAGTATTCCCGTATAGCCCCAAATAAGGTCAAGCCCGATGGCGACTACCGCAAACGCAATACATTTTCCAAGGAAAAGCACGGTCGACGAACCGCTGAGCATTCCCGCATTAAGCATTAAAGGCATTGCCGCAAGAATTAGCACTATAACAGCAAAGCAAATATTATCTCCCTGCTTTTTGATAAGCTTCATAACGGCACCCCCTTATTCATCAAGGCTTCTGCTCTTGATAACGAACAGACCCTGCGGACGCTTCTGTAAAAATACGATAACGATAAGCAAAACAATAGCCTTTGCGATTGTGGAAGAAGTGTAATGCTCCGTGAAAATGCTTGCCGAACCGATTATGGTCGAACCGATAACAGTTCCCAGAAGCTTTCCTACGCCGCCCAGAACGACAGCCATAAAGGAGTTTACAATATAGCTTTGTCCGACTGTGGAATCAATTGAGCCGAGAAGTGCCACCGAACAGCCCGCAATTCCCGCAAGCCCCGAGCCGATAGCAAAGGTGATGTTGTCAACACGGCGGGAGTTTATTCCCATGCACTGAGCCATGGTTCTGTTCTGCATAACGGCACGCATCTGTCTGCCGAAATTTGACTTGTACATAATGAGCCATACAAGCAAAAGGCAAAGCGCTACCATAAAGATGATGAACAGTCTGTTGTAGGAAAATGTGCAGCCGCCAACAGTGATACCGCCGTTTAAGAAGGACGGAGCGTTTACGTTTACACCCTGTGTTCCGAAAATGCTTCTTGCCGCCTGCTGGAGAATAAGGCTTATGCCGTAGGTTGCAAGAAGGCTGTCTATCTCACGTCCGTAAAGTCTTGAAATAACGAACCGCTCAAGCAGGCTGCCCAGCAGGAAGGTCACAAGAAATGCGAACGGAATTGCCGCGAAGTAATAAATATCCCTGACGCTTTCGGGGAAAAATTGTACAAATATCTGCTGCATAACATAGGTCATGTATGCGCCTATCATCAGAAATTCGCCGTGTGCCATATTTATGACCTTCATAAGTCCGAAGGTTATGGCAAGACCGATAGATGTCAGCAAAATAATGGAGCTGAGGCTTATGCCGTTAAACAGCGTATTTATAAGCTGTTCCATAAATAACACTCCTTTTCGTAAAGAATAAAGCGAGATCTTCGGCTGCAATTTTTTTAGATGAAATCCGTGCAGCCGAAGATTTCGCTCAGGAGGGGGATTTTTACCAATGGAAATAGTAATTATCGATTATTCAAGAGGCTGAATGCCTGCCGCAACTGCCCAGTCATATGTAGTAAGGTAAGGGTCGGGAGCTACGGGGTCGGTGGCATATACTTCGTTGATAAGTCCGTCTGCACCAACTTCACCGATTCTTACAGGCTTTACAAGATGGTGGTTGTCGCCCTGAATGGTAACTGTGCCTTCGGGAGCGTCAAAGGA
>JAEDOB010000002.1 GCA_016302225.1 Oscillospiraceae bacterium
CAAGGGGACTTGTTGCAGAAGAGGACGAGGAGGACGATTTTATTTTCTCTTGAAAAGGCTGTCGGCAGGGGCGTTTTTTACATAAAATGCCAACATAACCGAAAGTACAAATGTTTTGTTAAAAATGCCGTTAAAGAGGGCTGTTTTAACAATAAAAATGTCTGAATACGATACAAAAAAATACTTTTATTTTTACTGCATTTGTGATATAATAAAATATGCTGGCTGTATGGAGATGAATTTTTTCTGTCGGTCATGCGGTTTTTAAAAAATCAATATCCGTGCGATATTTCACATAATATTCAAGGGAGTAATAACTTTGGAGAAATTTATTATCAAGGGCGGACGCCGTCTTGAAGGCGAGGTCGTTATCAGCGGTGCGAAAAATGCGGCTGTTGCCATTATCCCCGCTGTAATTCTGTCCGACGAGCCCTGCGTGCTTGAAAATGTTCCTAATATCAGCGACGTTTCCATCAGCCTGCGTATCCTTTTTGAAATGGGCGCAGACGTTAAATATATCGGCAAAAACACCGTCCGTATCGACGCTACGGGCATTAAGGAGCCAATAGTTCCCTACGAAATGGCTAGGCATATGAGGGCTTCTTACTATTTCCTCGGTTCTCTGCTGGGAAAGTATAAGTGCGCAAGAGTTGCTCTGCCCGGTGGCTGCTATCTGGGCGACCGTCCTATTGACCAGCATTTGAAGGCATTTACCGCTTTGGGTGCTGCTTGCGCTATCGACAGGGGAATGGTGGACGCTCAGGCTGAGATGCTTCTCGGTTCTCAGATATACTTTGACATTGTTTCCGTTGG
Source organism: Oscillospiraceae bacterium (assembly GCA_016302225.1). GTDB lineage: Bacteria > Bacillota > Clostridia > Oscillospirales > Ruminococcaceae > UMGS1889. Next base: position 814 of record JAEDOB010000002.1, read on the forward strand.
CGCTACCATAAATGCTATGCTGGCTTCTGTAAAGGCTTCGGGCTTGACAATTATTGAGAATGCCGCTAAAGAGCCCCATATCGTTGATCTGGCAAACTTCCTGAACTCTATGGGCGCAGATATTATGGGCGCAGGCACCGACGTTATCAAGGTAAGGGGCGTTAAGAAGCTCAAGGGAACTACTTACGCAATTATCCCCGACCAGATAGAGGCGGGCACATATATGGTGGCAGCCGCTGCCACAAAGGGTAATGTGCTTATCAAGAACGTTATCCCCAAGCACCTTGAATCCATCACAAACAAGCTGGAAAAAATCGGCGTGAACGTTGAGGAATTTGACGACAGCGTTCGTGTTTCCGTGGACGGTCCTCTTGTCAAGACAAGCATTAAGACTATGCCTCACCCCGGTTTCCCGACGGATATGCAGCCGCAGATCTCCACTCTGCTGACTCTTGCGGAGGGTACCAGCATTATTACCGAGGACATTTTCGACAACCGTTTCAGATATGTTGACGAGCTTCGCAGAATGGGCGCAGATATAAAGGTTGACGGTCATGTTGCCATTATTGAGGGCGTGGGACAGCTTATGGGTGCTCCCGTGACGGCTCCCGACCTTCGTGCGGGTGCGGCTCTCGTTATTGCGGGACTGGCTGCTCACGGTGTTACGGAAATTGACGATATTTACCACATCGAGCGCGGTTATGAGGACATTGAGGAAAAGCTTCGTGCTCTGGGAGCGGATATTGTCAAGAAGAATATTCCCGGCGCAGCGGTAAGAAAGGCACTTTAAGCCATGGCAAGGTTTTATCCTTTATTTTCATCAAGCAAGGGAAATTCCGTGTATATAGGCGGACGGGAAAGCGGCATACTCATTGATGCGGGCGTTTCCTGCGCAAGGCTCACTGCCGCTCTGGCTGCCAATGACATACCTATGTCCGCTGTAAAGGCGTTGTTCATTACACATAATCACAGCGACCATATCAGCGGCGTGAAAAATCTCACAAAGAAATATCCGATTTCCGTTTTTGCGGAGGCGGGGACTCTGGATTACCTGTTTGAAAATGGCTGTATTTACACCGACGGACAGGATATGAAGGGCGTTGTCACAGCCGCAGGAATGGAAATTTCCTGTTTTCACACCCCTCACGACGCACCCGAAAGCTGCGGTTACCGCATAAAGACCGCTGATGGGCGGATATGCTGCGTCTGCACCGATCTTGGGTATGTTACGGAAACAGTTGAGGAAAATCTCACGGGCAGCGACCTTGTGTATATCGAGTCAAATTACGACGAAAATATGCTGAAAACAGGTTCCTATCCCGCCTATTTAAAGGCGAGGATACGTTCAAAGCGGGGGCATCTTTCCAACTCCGACTGCGGACAGCTGGCGGCTCGTTTGGTGAAAAACGGCACCACACGGCTTATTCTCGGGCATTTATCTCAGGAAAATAACCGTCCCGAAACGGCGGAACAGGCGGTTGCAAATGCGCTTTCGGCGGCGGGCTTTCAGCGGAATATTGACTACATATTATCCGTGGCAAAGCCTGAGAGCGAGGGCGGATTTGTGGCGTTTTAACGGAGGACAAGCCTATGATGAACGTTTATCTTGTGACCGTGGGCAAGCTGAAAGAAAAGTATCTTGTTTCTGCCTGCAATGAGTATATAAAGCGGCTGGGAGCGTACTGCAATATCCTTGTAGAGGAGCTGCCCGAAAGCCGTTTGCCCGATGAACCATCCCCGAAGCAGATAGAAAATGCCCTTGCCGAGGAGGGGCGGAAGATGCTAAGGCTTATGGAGAACAGAAAAAACAGCTGCAACATCGCCATGTGCATTGAGGGGAAAATGCTCTCCTCCGAGGAGCTGGCGCAGAGGGTCGCACAGATCTCCGTAAACGGCATGAGCACGCTGAATATTTTCATCGGCAGCTCCTTCGGCATTTCCGAAGAAGTCAAAAAAGCGTGCGATATGCGGCTTTCCATGTCACCTATGACATTTCCCCATCAGCTGGCTAGGGTAATGCTTCTGGAACAGCTTTACAGGGCGTTTTCCATTAATGGGAACGGGAAATACCACAAGTAATGTGGAGAGTGGAAAGTGGAGTTATTTTGTGCAATATTGTAGGGGACGGGTTTCTGTCCCGTTGGTATGCTATCTTTTGATTTGTGATCAATAAGCCTGCTAAATAGGCGGTGAAATTATATTTTTTAATTTTAAAAAACACTTGACAAATGCCAAAACCTATGCTATAATCGGTTTCAGCGTTTAAAAATTTATATGAAAGGATGTGAACGGCTATGACAAATATTATCATTATCAAAAATCGGGTAAAGCTGAAGGCTGTTCACGTATTTTCGGAGAAATTTTGATTTCCCGCTGTAAAATACTGACATTTGCGCTCCTTCGGTTTTGTCCGAGGGAGCTTTTTTATTTGAACAAAAGGAGATGGCAAAATGAGTCTTTTCAAAAAGTCCGAGAAAAAGGACGAAAACACCGACGAATTTCACCGGGATTACGGCGTTATCAGCAATATCCGCTACATACTTTCGGCGTTTGTGAAATACAGAAAATCGCTGATATTTTTCCTCATAGCGGGCGGTGCGGCTGCGGCGTCCATGTCCTATATATGGAGCTTTATCGGCAAGCTGGTCATTGATATGATAGAGCGGCAGATGAAGTCCCCGGGCAGCGACATTAAGCCGCTTTTGATTCTGGTGGGCGTTTCCACGGCGGTTGAGCTGTTCTTTATGTGGCTGAACACCCTGTCACAGACCAAGCTGGGGATAGGCTTTACCTATGTTCGAATGATGCTGGTAAAGGAGCGTATCGCAAAGAGCCTTTCTATGGAATATGAAGCGCTGGAAACCCCCGAAATGCTTGACCGTTTACAGAAGGCAAAGCGTGCAACGGCGGGGGACTGGCAGGGCGTTCAGGGCATGATGACATACATGCAGACCATGGCGACCTATGTTGTTTCGGTCATAGTTTCGACGGTCATAATGGCTGCCTACAAGCCTGTGATAATACCCATAATAGGCGTTCTGGCACTCATACAGTTCCAATTTTTCGAGTATATCCGCAAGAAGGACAAGAAGGAAATGTGGGACGCCATGATGCCCCATTGGCGCAAGCTTGAGTACATGGAAACCGTCACCACCGACTTTTCCTTTGCAAAGGACATTCGCCTTTTCGGCATGAAAAACTATCTCAGCAAAAAGCAGAAGCAGGTGTTTGACACGGAGCTTTCCCACTGGAAAAAGTCCCGTCAGTACTGGATATACAACTCGCTTTTTGCCCATGGAATGGTGCTTATCCAGAACCTTACCATTATGGGAATGCTCATTTACAGCGTTGTTTACGAGGGGCTTTCCATCGGTAATTTCTCGCTGTATTTTGCAAGCTCGGCGGCGTTTTCTCAGGCGGTCAATCAGATACTTATGGCAGTTTCCGCACTTAGAGAGCGTTCTGCGCAGACAGATGATTTCAGAAGCTTTATGGATATTCCTTCGGCGGACGCTTCGGGCACGTCGAAAAAGCCGCCCGTTCCCCGTTCGGACAGCTACGAATTCACCTTTGAAAATGTTTCATTTAAGTACAAGGGTCAGGAAACCTATGCCCTGAAAAATGTGAATATAACCATTTCTCACGGAGAAAAGCTGGCTGTTGTGGGGCTTAACGGAGCGGGTAAGACCACCTTTATCAAGCTGCTGCTTCGGCTTTACGACGTCACCGAGGGGCGTATTCTCATAAACGGCGTTGATGTTCGGGAATATGACAGGGCGGACTATTTCAGCCTGTTTGCCCCCGCTTTTCAGGACGTCATGGTGTTTGCGTTCCCCATGTCGGAGAATGTTTCCATGAAGGAGCCGTTTAACACGGACAAGGAGCAGGCGGAGAAAATGCTCCGTTCGGCTGGTCTGGGAGAGAAGATAGACAGCCTTGAAAAGGGCGTTGATACGGAGCTTTTGAAGGTTTTGTACGATGACGGCGTTGACCTTTCGGGCGGTGAAAAGCAGAAGCTTGCTTTAGCGAGGGCACTTTACAAGGACACGGACGTGGTGGTCCTGGACGAGCCTACCGCCGCTTTGGACGCACTTGCTGAGTACAGGCTGTATCAAAGCTTTGACGGGCTTATCGGCGGGAAAACGGCGGTTTACATCTCACATCGCCTGTCGTCAACACGGTTCTGCGACAGGGTGGCGATGTTTGCAAAGGGAGAATTGCTTGAAACGGGAACTCATGACGAGTTAATGGAGAAAAACGGCGCATATGCGGAGATGTTCCGTGTTCAGGCGCAGTATTATGTTGAGGACAAGGACGTTATTCTTTCGGAGGGAGGTGTTTCGGTTGAATAAGGAAAACAAAACGGCGGCGGTCATCAAATATTTTTTCCCCGATGCGTGGCGGAAAACTAAGGGCTATTTCATTCTGTCCGTTGTAAATCTGCTGATTGCGGCGGCGATACCGTTTGTGGATATTTACTTTCTGCCGCTGCTGGTGGACTCCATGACCGCCGATGTTAAGGACATTCGGACTATCTGCTTTTACGGCGGGGCAATGGTGTTCTTTGACATACTTTTGCAGGTGCTAAACAGCACATTTTCCGTTCAGCTGGAGAAATATGCGGACTTCTTTCTGAATGATTCCTCGGTGGAGATTTCCCGAAGATGTATGGAACTGGATTTTGCCCTGACGGAAAACAAGGAAGCCCTTGACCAGATAAAAAAGGCGAGGGAGGGACTGAACTGGTCGGGAGGCGTTCACGAGATAGCAAAGGCGTTTTTCGGCATAATTTCCAACGGTCTGAGGATATTCGGAGCGGCTGCGGTGCTGGCGGTAAATGCGCCTTTATTGCTTCTTCTCATAGCCGTCCTGCTGACGGCAAGCACCCTTATCAACCGCAAAAAGAACGACATCGACATAAAGAATTTCACCGAGCTTTCGGGAATAAACCGCATTTTCGGGCATATCTGCTGGGAGATGGAGGATTTCCGATACGGCAAGGACATTCGTCTTTACGGCGCAGCGGGAATGATGATAGAAAAGGCGTCACAGCAGATAAACAGGCTGAACGATTACTGGAAAAGGATAAACGACAAGAAATTCCCGCTGAACATTCTGGATATTATCGTCACGGCGGCGAGGGATTTCGGCACATATCTTTATCTGGGATTTCTTGCCATTACGGGGAAAATTACCATCGGAACATTTTCTCAGCTGCTGACGGCGGGCGGTTCGCTGAACACCGCTTTGCAGGGAATGGTGTTCGGCTTTCAGGACATTGTAAAGCGCAGCAGCTACGCCTATGAGATAGTGAAATTTATGGAATATCCGCCTTATATGGAGAAGGGGAACAGGCGCATTGAAAACCCCGAGGGCGGTCACACCATTGAGTTTAAGAACGTCAGCTTCACCTATCCCGGGACGGACGTGCAGGTGCTGAAAAACACCTCCATCACCCTGAGAAGCGGGGAGCGTCTGTCTGTCGTGGGACTGAACGGTGCGGGAAAGACCACCTTTATCAAGCTGCTTTGCCGTCTGTACGATGTGACCGAGGGGGAAATTCTCCTTGACGGCGTAAACATCAGGGATTACGATTACGAGGAATATATGAAGCTGTTTTCCGTGGTGTTTCAGGACTTTCGGCTGCTGGCGTTTTCCGTTCGGGACAATGTTTTTCTGGGAAATGAGGAGCCCGATGAAACGGCTGACAGTCTGCTGGAAAAGGTGGGCTTGTCCGAGAAAATAGCGTCACTTCCAAACGGCAAGGACACTATGATGTTCAAGCAGTTTGACAAGGAGGGCGTGGAGCTTTCGGGGGGCGAGCAGCAGAAGCTTGCCATTGCAAGGGCACTTTACAAGGACGCTCCCGTGGTAATTCTGGACGAGCCGACTGCCGCTCTTGACCCTGTTGCGGAGTATGAGATATACAAGCGGTTTGACGAGCTGGTGGGCGGAAAAACGGCGGTTTACATCTCCCACAGGCTTTCCAGCTGCAAGTTCTGCGACAAGATAGCGGTGTTCTCCGAGGGAACGGTGAAGGAGTACGGCACTCACGACCAGCTGCTTCGCCTGAAGGACGGCATTTACGCCGAGATGTTCAAGGCACAGGCGCAATACTACATATAATACTAATCTCTGATTAGAAAGTGGACAAAAAATCTGTGAAAAAGTTAGTGTTTATAGGTTTTGTGCAGATTTTTTGTCTACACCTTCATTGGAGATTAGTATAACAATTAAAGGGCGTTTTCCCGCCGTTCGGCGGGAAAACGCCCTTTAAAAATACTTATCAATAACGGCTGTCGAATTTGAATGATGACATAAGGTCTTTGAGCATATTGGCTTGTCCCGAAAGCTCCTCGGAGGCTGCTGCGGATTCTTCTGCGGTTGCGGAGTTCATCTGGACAACTGCGGAGATCTGGTCTACGCCGATGGTTATCTGTGTGATGGAATCGGCTGCGTCCTTTGAAGCGGTGTTTATCTTGTCGTTTATCTCTGCGACCTTGCCCGCTGCTTCTGCAACGGCACCCATCTTTTCGGCAACGGATTTTGCAAGGGCTGTACCGTTTTCGATAGCGGAAACCGTTTCCCCGATAAGTGCGGTGGTGTTCTGGGCGGCTTCTGCGGATTTGCCTGCAAGATTTCTGACTTCATCGGCAACGACTGCAAAGCCCTTGCCCGCCTCGCCCGCTCTTGCTGCTTCAACGGCTGCGTTAAGGGCAAGGATATTGGTCTGGAAGGCTATATCCTCGATGGTTGCGACGATCTTCTTTATCTCGTCGGAGGAAATGCTTATCTTGTTCATTGCTTCTGAGAGGTTTGCCATTATTTCGTTGGCGGACTGCATTTGTGCGCCTGCTGCATTGGTCTGATCGCTGGCGTTTTCTGCGTCCTCGGCGTTCTGCTTTATCTGCTTTGCGATAACCTCTATGGTCGCAGCAAGCTCTTCGATGGAAGATGCCTGTTCCGTTGCGCCCTGAGAGAGTGCCTGTGCGCCGTCGGAAACCTGTTCGGAGCCTACGGAAACCTCGTCTGCGGCAACGGTTATCCGCTGCATGGTATCTGCAAGGCTATCCTTTATATCCTTGGTGTATTCAAGCAGATTTTTGTAATCGCCCACATAATAGCCTGCGTTCTGTTCCACATCAACTGCGAAATTGCCGTTTGAGATCTCGCCCAGGATACGCTCAATATCCCCGAAGATATTGTTAAGGTCGTCAACAACGGTGGCTGTGGCATCGTTGAGAGCCTTGGTTTCGTCCTTGGTATTTATATCGGAAACGGGTGTGGTAAGGTCGCCCTGAGAAAGCTTGACGATACGGTCGGTGCAGTTGGTGATAGGTTCGGTTATCTTCCGTGCGAATATGGTCGATACGATTATAATGACTATTGCAGTGACGAAGACAAGTCCCATACTGATAAACAGCGCCGTATAAACGCCGCCCATAAATTCGTTGCGGACAACGTTTATGCCAATACTCCAGCCGGGAGTTCCGTGGACGGGAGCATATGCTACCATTTCCAGATTGCCGTTGTATTTGTACTGGTCAAAGCCTGTTTCGCCTGCCATCATTTTTGCTTCGACTGCTGCAATGTCCTTCAAGGAGGGGTCGCTCTTTACGGCTTCCTGATTGTTTTCGCCAACTGCTGAGCAGTCTGTGTATGCGATAGTGTTGCCCTTTGAGTCAAGCAGATAAGCAGTTCCACCCTCGCCAACGGTAATTTCCGCCATAAGCTCGTCCAGAAATTCGTCGGAGGGGATTATGTATGCAACACCTGCGACTGTTGTGCCGCCTCGTCCGTCCTGCCAAACGGGACCTGAGATGACAACGGCGTTTTTGCCCGTGAATTTGCTGTTAAAGATAAAGTCGGAGCAGTACACCTCGCCCTTTACGGACGCTTTAAAGAAATCTTCCCCTGAAAAATCTTCGCCTGTGGCAAGATTTCTTCCCTTTGCATCAAGCAGACCGCAGCCCGAAAGACCGTATCTGTCGATACGCTCATCTATAATGCTTGCTCTTATTTCCTCGGACAGATTTTCGTTTGTCAGAGAGGAAATGCAGCCTATTTCGGTTATGGCAGCTTCGTAAAATCTCAGCTCCGATTCAACAAGCCCTGAGGACTCCGCAGCTGTTTCGGAAAGAGTCTTGTTGAGTACATCAATTGCCGATTGATAGTTCAGCATAGTCGACACAGAGCCGATAAGATAGGAGGTCAGTGCGCCCATTAGGAGCATTGCCACAAGTATTTTTCTTTTTATGCTTTTCATTTTTACACACCCCACATTAACAAAGTAAAGTAAAAATATACTAAAGCTATTATAACACTTTCTTTACTGTATGTCAATAAGAATAGTGTCATTTTTTTGTGATATTTGCAGAAAAATGGCTTGATATTATACCGATTTTGTGGTAAAATATCAGTATGCGGCAGGCTCTTTGCGGAAATTCTGCTGTAAATAGCTTTTAAGGATTGATAAAATGTTATACGATACTGTTATAATCGGAAGCGGACCTGCGGGACTTTCCGCCGCTGTTTATGCGGGACGGGCTTCTATGAGATTTATTGTGATAGAGAAGGTGTTTATGGGAACGGGTCAGATAGCCGAGAGCGAATGTGTGGACAACTATCTCGGACTGCCCGCAACAAACGGCTTTGACCTGGGCGAAAGATTCAGGGCTCACGCCGAAAGCATGGGCACGGAATTTGTTGAGGGCGACGTTTCGGAGATTGTTTCCGAGGACGGAAATTACCGAATAAAGCTGTCGGACGGCGAAAGCTATCTTACCAAAACCGTCATTTACGCTGCGGGCGCATCTCACAGGCGGCTGGGCGTTAAGGGCGAGGAGGAATTCTCGGGAAAGGGAGTTTCCTACTGCGCTGTCTGCGACGGTGCGTTTTACAAGGGAAAGACCGTTGCCATAGTCGGCGGCGGCGATACGGCTCTGGGGGAGGCGGTGTTCCTGTCCAAGCTTGCCGAAAGGGTGTATCTTATCCATAGGCGGGACAGTTTCCGTGCTAACAAGAGCTTGCAGGAAAAGGTGTCCCGAACAGAAAATATCATACCTGTAATGAGTGCCGTTCCCACCGAGATCTACGGAGATAAAAAGGTAGGCGGCATAGAGCTTTCCCGTGACGGAAATACCGAAAGGCTGACCGTTGACGGCGTTTTTGTGGCTGTGGGAACTGTTCCCAACAGCGAGCCGCTTAGGGGTGTTGCCGAGCTGACTTCGGACGGCTATGTCATAGCGGGGGAGGACTGCGTGACCTCCGCAAAGGGCATTTTCGCAGCGGGAGATGTCCGCACAAAGCCCCTTCGTCAGGTCATAACCGCCGCTGCGGACGGTGCCTGCTGCGTTTATGAGGCGGAAAAATATCTGGAGGGCTGACGCATTAAGCTTCACTTTACAGTATTTTTGAAATGTGTCGGCGTGATGCTTTCGTATCTTTTGAACAGCTTGCAGAAATAGCTTGCCGTACAGAAGCCCGTTGCTTCGGCTATTTCCTCGACAGTCATATCGGAGCCCGTAAGCAGCTCCTTTGCCTTTTGTATGCGGCATTTTGCGATGTATTCCATAGGACGGGAGTTAAAGGTCTTTCGGAAAAGCAGGCAGAGATATTGCTTTGATACTCCCGAAACCGAGCAAAGGTCGTCCATGGTAATTTGCGAAGGGTAGTTGAAATTAATATAGTCAACAGCCTTCATAAGTGCGGTGTTGGGGGCTGCAGAAGTTCCCGAACAGGCTGTCTGATGATAGATCTCAATGAGAAAATCGTACAAGTACCCCGAAGCACGATAGTTTCCGAAAACTCTGTCCGCACGGATAGCTTCGTGCATTTTACGGAAAATATGCTCTGCCGTTTTCACCTCGTTAAGCTCAAATATCTTTGGCTCGGAAAGCCCGAAATGCTTTAGAATGTCCTCTGCGGCATATCCCGCAGGCACTACCCAGTGAATGTCCCAGATGTCCTCCTCGGGATAATATTCGTGAGGATAAAAGGCGGGCAGAAAGATGGCTGTGCAGGGCGGGATATGTATTGCTTCTCCGTCCAAAACAAGAGTCCCGCTGCCCTTTGTGCAATATAGTATCTGCGGACAGGGATAGCCCTCCGTCCTAATAATATGATCCTGGCAATGCTGCTGCCCCATGTTCAAAAGATACAGGGGCAGCTCTTTTTCTTCACGTATTATGGGGTAATCGCAGAAAAACAAAATATTCGCCTCCAATGTTCATATTGTTATATAATGATAATATCATTTATTGACGTTCAAGTCAATAGTGTTGTATAATAATAAAAAATTCGGAATTTACAAAGGAGAATGAGTATGGACATTACAAAAATTTCGGCAAACGGTTCCCCAAAAAGCAAAATGACCTTTCACGAAAACCCCCGGCAGCTGCACATCAACACCCTTGACAAGCACTGCTATTTTATCCCCTTCGCAGCAGGAGAAAACCCCTTTGAAGGCAGGGAAAGCTCAAGCCGATTCGAGCTTCTGAACGGCGAGTGGGATTTCAAATATTATGACAGCATTGTTGATATGGAGGACGATTTTGTTTCCGTTCCCTTTTCCGAGAAAATTCCCGTGCCGTCAAATTGGCAGCTTCACGGCTATGACAAGCCGCAGTACACAAACATCTGCTATCCTATCCCCTATGACCCGCCCTATGTTCCCGATGATATTCCCGTGGGCGTTTACGGAAAAAGCTATGACTATGTTCCCGACGGGCTGGACAGAATTCTTGTTTTCGAGGGCGTTGACAGCTGCGTTTATCTTTATGTAAACGGCGAATTTGCGGGATATTCTCAGGTGTCCCACAGCACGTCGGAGTTTGATATTACGCCGCTGCTTCGTGAGGGTGAGAATAATATTACCGCCGCCGTTTTGAAATGGTGCGACGGGACATATCTTGAAGATCAGGACAAGTTCAGGCTTTCGGGAATTTTCCGTGATGTTTATGTTCTGTCCCGCCCGAAAAAGCGGCTGGAAAATTATATCATCAAAACGGAGCTTTCGGAGGATATGTCCTCTGCAATGCTTTCCTTCACCCCCTTTGGCTGTGAGGCGCTGGTGCAGATAAATGATATGAACGGGGAGATAGTTGGGGCGATTCATGCTGCGGAAAACACGGAGTTTTCGATGGAAATTCCCGAACCCGTCCTTTGGTCGGCGGAAAAGCCATGTCTTTATTCCCTGACAATTACCGCAGGCGATGAGGTCATCGGCGAAAGGGTAGGTTTCCGAAAAATATGTGTGGAAAACGGCGTTGTTAAGATAAACGGAAAAGCGGTGAAATTCAAGGGCGTGAACCGTCACGACAGTTATCCCGACACGGGCTATTACGCTTCTGTTTCGCAGATGAAAAAGGACATCACCCTTATGAAGCAGCACAATGTAAATGCCGTGAGAACGTCCCATTACCCCAATTCTCCGCTGTTTTATCAGCTTTGCGACGAGTTCGGGCTGTATGTTATCGACGAGGCGGATATGGAATCCCACGGCTGTGTGGAGGTATACAATGATTTTAAGTGGAGCAAGGGTTATAACGGCATTGCGCTGCTTGCGACCGACGAGCGTTTTAAAAAGGCGATACTTGACCGTGCCGAGTCGTTGGTGAAGCGGGATATAAATCGTCCCTGCGTTGTTTTCTGGTCGCTGGGAAATGAGAGCGGCTACGGCACAAATATGCTTGCGGCGGGGGAGCTGGTGAAGTCGCTGGACGATACAAGGCTTCTCCATTACGAAAGCACCCATAAGCTTGACGACACCTCGGACGCCGTGCTTGACCTTGTTTCGGAAATGTACACATCACCAGAGGATATGAAAAAATTCCTCGAAAGGGAGGACGAAAAGCGTCCCTTTATCCTCTGCGAATACTGCCACGCCATGGGCAACGGTCCCGGCGATTTGGAGGATTATCACAACATTTTCTATTCAAATGAACGGTTCTGCGGCGGCTTTGTATGGGAATGGAGCGACCATGCCTGTCCCCTCGGCGAAACTGCGGACGGCAGGAAAAAATACGGTTACGGCGGTGATTTCGGAGAGAAGCACAATGACGGCAACTTCTGCATGGACGCTCTGACCTATCCCGACAGAACGCCTCACACGGGTTTGCTGGAGCTGAAGCAGGTCTACCGTCCCGTTCGTGTTGAAAAGGGGGAGAAGGCAGGCAGCTTTGTTTTTGCAAGTATGCTTGAATTTGAAGATGCGGGAAATATCCTCGACTGCCGTTTTGAGATAACCTATGACGGGGGAGTTTATGCCGAGGGTACGGTCGATTTCCATATCCCGCCCATGGGGAAAACGGAAATTTTCCTTCTCCAAGCGGCTGAAAATTTCACGAACGAAACCTATATCCGTTTTATTTTCACGGCGAAAACAGATACGTCTTTCTGCGAAAAGGGCTATGAGATCTGCTTTGACCAAGTCAAGCTTTGTGATGCTGAGAATGAACCCGTCCGCAAAAATTCGGGAGATGTCACCCTTGATGATACAACATTTTTCGTAAATGTCACGGTCGGAAATGTTGCCTATCGGTTTAACAAAAGGCTGTCGGCGTTTGATTCCGTAAAATGCGGCGGGAGGGAGCTCCTTGACAAGCCTATGGAGTTCAATTTCTTCCGTGCGCCCGTGGATAATGACGTTATGAAGGGCGATTGGTACAGGGCGCATCTTAACGACTTTACCGTGAAAAATTACAGCGTGACCGCAGAAAAAACGCCCGACGGTGCGGAGATAGCTTTGCGTCAGTCCTTTGGTTGGAGCATTCATCAGCCCTTTGCGTATATGGACGTTAAGTATGTTATTTCGGAAAACGGGCTTGATATTGACTTCAAAGCAGAATTTTCCAACAAGGTCACATTCCTGCCCCGTTTTGGAATACGCCTGTTTATGCCGAAGGAATTTGACAGAGTTGAATATTTCGGCTACGGCCCTTTTGAAAGCTATATCGACAAGCATCAGGCAAGCTATATGGGCAATTTCTCTGCGAAAATATGTGATATGCACGAGGATTATATCCGCCCGCAGGAGAACGGTTCCCATTACGGCTGCAAGCATATGACTGTTTCCGACGGCAATGTAAATGTCAGATTTACCGCTGCGGAGGATTTTTCATTCAATGTTTCGGAATACACCGAGGAGGAATTGGCGGGAAAGCGTCACAATTTCGAGCTGGAAAAGTGTGCAAGCAATGTTATCTGCGTTGACGGAAAAATGGCGGGCGTCGGTTCAAATGCCTGCGGTCCCGAGCTGGCGGAGAAATACCGTCTGCCGCTGCCTGTTGTTTCGGCTGGGCTGCATATTGAGATAAACAACTGATTTTGTAACGATACATAAAAAACGCTCCGAGGGCACTGAGCCTTCGGGGCGTTTTACACAGCAAATCAGCGTCCCCATACGGAAACGCTGATTTAACCGATTATATATTTTAGGAGAAAAAATGAAGAAAACTTGATTAGAAAAGAAGCGTGTCAATTACCTTAAAGGTGGAAGCCTCTGCGGAAACCACACGTCCGTCGCCGATAGCATAGAATGTGTTCCCGATAATGACACCTCTGCGGAATACCAGACTGTCGTCCAAATCGGCATATTCCAGCTGACCTATCTGCGTGAAGCCAATACTGTCGTCATAGCTCCAGACGGTGTAAAGCACTCTGGTGCCGAATTCGTCGTGGCAGTAATAGGGGATCCCCACAAGCCCGTTTTCGCTGTCTGTCAGGATAGCGTTGGGGTTTGTGAACGCTTCGGAATTGCAGTCCGCAAATCCGTCTGTGCATATTTCGTGAACGGGGGAGAGGTCGGCGGCGTTGAAAACCGTAAGCTTCAAGGACTCGCTGCCATCGTCGTTTACCGCTTTTTCTGCGCTGAGGAGTCTGCCCGAGCCGAATTCTATCTTTGAAGCGTCGGCGGGGACTTTATCTGTCTGCACGGGAGCGGCTTCGTTGGTCAGGTCAATGACCATAAGCGGTTCGTCGGACTCTGCGCTGTAAAGAGCGGCGCAGCCTTCGGAAAATCTCACGTCGGAAACCGTTGTACCCGGCAGAAGCTTTCCTGCGCTGCCCGAAACTATCATATTATCGTTAAGGATATAAACCGCCGAAGAAACCTCGCCCGTCTTGCTGTCACGGGTCGATGCAGCCAGCATAAAGCTGCCGTTTCTGCTGCCCATGGAGGTGGGGCTGATAACTGTTCCTTCCACAGCACCGCTTGCACGGTAGACCGCAGTACCGTTTTCCAGACCGAAGCCGGTGATAACGGTATAGGCAGTATCCTTAAAGCCTGTTCCTGCGACATACAGCCTGTCGGCGGAGCAGTAAACGTAATCGCCTGTGCCAAGCACTGCGGAAACGCTGACCTCCTCGGGGCTGTCTGCGCAGTTTATTCCCGAAATAAGCGTGTAATCGGTATTGCCCGCATTGGAGGGGATAACAATATCCTCAGCCGAAACGTGGCGTTTTTCGCCGTTTACATAGTAGACGGGAACGAAATTGTCAAGATCCTCCTCGCTTTCGAGGGGCTTGTGCTGGTATTTCTTATAAGCGGTAACCATATACAAGGAGCCGTCAACCATTCTTGCAGATGTATAGCTGCCCGGCTGAGTTACCGTGGAGATGGGACTTATGCCGTCCTCGCCGATACCGTAAATATCGGCAACGATACAAGGCACATCGTCGGCGGAGGAATCCGAAACCTTTATGCGGCTTTCGGAGATAAGCACAAGACGTCCTGCGCTGATGAACATATCTACGGGAGTTTTCCCTTCGTTATCTATCTTTTGGGAAACTTCCATAGAACCGTCCGCAGTTTTGATGACATTCAGCACACCGCCGCTGAGATAGTAGATGCTGCTGCCGTCGGTCTTTATAATATCCGAGGAAGAAACCCCGTCGGGAAGCTCGGTAAAGCGTCCCGCAGCTTTGTCTGTCGGTGCAGATACGACAAACGCTGCCGACGGATCTTCGCCGCCGTTTAAATAAATATCTCTGATGTAACCGTAAAGGTCGCCGTAGGATTCGGGCTGCTTCACGTCTGCATAGCTGATGGGCTCACCAAAGTCGATGGATTCCTCATCAGTTCCGTCCCTATACAGCCAAACGCCCGTAACAAGCGCCAAACACGCTGCGGCGACTGCCACAGACCGCATTGCAATATGCTTTCTTTTGTTCTTCACTGAAGCTGCCTGAGTTTTCTTTATCTTTGTATCGGCTGCACCGCCTGCGGTCATTTCTATATTTCTGCCGCCGTTTTCTGCGCCTGCCGTTTTAAGCAGCTTTGCAATATTTTCGGGTTCAAGCTCGGAAGGTATCTCTATTTCCTCTGCCAGCATTGATAATTTTTCATCAAATGTCATTGCTTATTCCTCCTTTCCCTAAGATTTTCTGCCTGTTATCAGCTCTTTCAGCTTTAGCTTTGCTCTTGCCGCCTTTGATCTGACGGTATTAGCGTTCATACCGGTCATCTTGGCGATCTCTTCGCTTTTATAGCCTGAAACTACGCTGAGTGACAGCACAAGTCTTTCGTCCTTATCAAGCTTCTTAAAATCCTCCGCCAGCTCACCGCCGCTGTAATTGATCTCATAGGACAGCTCTGTATCTGTATCGTCCAGATCGTCAAGGCTAAGCCTATCATTTTTTATCTGTACATATTCCTTCTGCTTATTTTTTATCTTTGCAGTAAGGATCTTCATGATCCAGCCCTTGAACGCATCTTCATTTCTGAGATTTTTTATGGAGGAGAACGCATCGAGCACCGTTTCACTGACGGCGTCGGAAGCGTCGTGCTGATTGTTCAGGTTAAAGAGAGCTACTCGGTATAAGTCCTTATACACAAGGGAGTAAAGTTTAGCGAAAGCATCTGCGTCGCCGTTTCGTGACTTCTGCACTAATTCGGCAAAGTTATTTTCCATTCTGAATATCACCTCGTTCTGCAAGGGGGACAAGCCCCGTAATACAGATTGATAATGACATTATACCACATTTTTTTCTCTTTTAAAAGACCTGTCATTAAATTAGTGCAAAAAAAATTGGGTTTTGTTGCACGAAAAACTTCACTTTGTAGGATTGCACAAAATTATTTTTATCAGGCTGCACTACTTGGCTATTTTGCCATAATAAACCGCAGTAAAACGTTCAACATAGCCTGCTTTGAAAAATTTTTCGTGAAATTTGCCATTATTCAGAAGATTTCTCTTGTTTTTTTCTCCGAATGGGTATATAATAAAAGTGTATGTCAATGAGTGCAAATTTTGATTTAGGAGGATCATTGTGAAAAAGCTGCTGGAAGCCGTAAAAAGAAACCGCCTGTATATCTGCGCGTTTTTTATACCTGCGGTAATATTATTTGCTGCCTATGCCTGCTTCGGCGTTCACCCGTTCGGGGATAATTCCGTGCTGGTGCTTGACCTGAACGGTCAGTATGTTTATTATTTTGAAAATCTAAGGGATATTTTCCATTTTGACGGAAGTCCGTTTATCTCGTGGAGCAGAAATCTGTCGGGCGAGATAATGGGAATATTTGCCTATTATCTGGCAAGCCCCTTTACATTAATAGTAATGCTTCTCCCTCGGTCCATGATAACCGAGTCGCTGCTGATAATGCAGCTGTGCAAGGTGGGTGCCATGTCGGTGACCATGTGCTGGTATATGCGCCGTTCAAAGGACGCTCACAACTCCACCGCACTGATCTTCAGCATTTGCTATTCGCTGATGTCCTACGTTATCGTGCAGCTGATGAACCCCATGTGGCTGGACGGTCTTGTTTACCTGCCCCTTATCTGCTACGGCATTGAAAAGCTTGTGGAGGAGGGGAAAAAGCTTTGGTTCATTATCCCTCTTGCGCTGATGTTTATGGCTAATTTTTACATCGGCTGGATGATAGCGTTTTTCTCCGTGCTTTATTTCCTGTACTATTTCTTCTTTATGAGAAAGGATAGGGAGGCTGCGCTTTACAGCTTTATTTCAAAGGGCTTCTGGTTCGGCGTCAGCGGAATTACGGCGGCACTTTGCTCTGCGTGGATACTGCTGCCCCTTTACAATTCCCTAAAACTGGGCAAATTTGATTTCACCGACCCCAAATTTGAGTGGAAAACTCAGTTTGAGATGTTCGACTTCTTTACAAATCTTCTGCCGAACACCTATGACACCTGCCGTCCCGAGGGTTCGCCCGTGGTATTCTGCGGCTGTCTGACGCTTATCCTTATTCCACTGTTCTTTATGAACAGGAAGATACCCGCAAGGCGCAAATTCGGCGGAGTTTTCCTGCTGACGGTCATTCTCATGTCCATGTATATCTCCAATCTGGATATAGCATGGCACGGATTTCAGGTTCCAAACTGGCTGCCCTACCGCTATTCGTTCACATTCAGCTTTGTGCTTATCCTCATGGCTGCGGACGCCTTCGAGCATCTTGACGGCATATCTGCGGGGGAGATAGGCGGCGTTTTCTTCGGGCTGTTTGTTTATGTAATTCTCCTTGACAAGGAGGAATTCAGAGAGCTTGACCTTATTTACACGGTATGGTTTGCTATCGGCTGTCTGGCGATATACGGAATTGCGCTGTATTTCCTCAGAAAGAATTTCGGAAAGGGTTCCTCGGCACTTGCTTTGGTGATACTTGTCTGCGCCGAAATGTTCGGTACAACTCTCTGGAACCTTACCGCTATCAACAAGGACGTTGTTTACTCAAAATATTCGTCATATAACGACTATATCACTCTCGGACGGGCAGTTGTGGACGACATTCAGACCATGGACAACGGCGTTTACCGAATAGAAAAGAATTACCACCGTACCGTAAATGACGCTATGGCATTCGGCAGCTACGGAATTTCCCATTCCAGCTCCACACTTAACGCAGGACCTATCCAAATGCTCCGTAAGCTGGGCTTCTCCTACGGCGGACACTATATCAAGTACAAGGGTGCGACATACGTTACCGATTCCATTTTCGGCATTAAATATGTTATGGAAAAGGGCGACAAGAACGAAAGCGGAGTTGTTGCAAAGGAGCCTGTTTCCAAGCATTACACCGAGCTTGTGACCACAAAGGAGAACGAAAAGACCAAGTTCTATGTTTACAAGAATCCCTATGCTCTGCCCATAGGATTTATGGCGGATAAGTCCATTCTGACGGTAAATATTGAGAATGAAAACCCGTTTATCAATCAGAACAAGCTGCTTTCCGCACTTATTTCTGCGGATTATACGGAATATTTCAAGCCTATCGAGGTTTCGAGAGTTGTTCCCGAAAATGTCAAGAGTTCCACCTACGGCGACCATTCCAAATATACGCCCATCGTTGAGGGGGACAATGCGCAGGTCGAGTTCTTTATAAATGCGCCGACCTCCGATACTATTTATATGTATCTCCCCAGCTCCTACGAAAGAAAGGTAAATCTCTGGCTGAACAAGGAGTTTTTGGACTACTATTACAAGACGGGAAATATGGTTATCCAGAATTTGGGAAGATATGAGCCCGGCGAGGAAATTTCCCTTATCTGTACCCTTGCCGATGACAAAAACGAGCTGCTTATGAAGGACCAGTGGTTCTATTATCTGGACGAAACTGCGTTCAAGGCGGCGTATGAAAAGCTGGCGGCAAATCCCTTTGAGATAACCTATTTCAGGGAGGATCACATTAAGGGTACTATCAATGCCGACAAGGACGGCTATATGTTCACCACCATCACCGACGAGCCCGGCTGGACAGTTTGGGTCGACGGCGAAAAGGTTGACACCGTAAAGCTCTGCGGTGCGCTTATAGGCGTTCCTATGACTGTGGGACAGCATACCGTTGAAATGCGGTTCTTCCCCGCAGGACTTGCGCTGGGAATGGTGCTTTCCGCTGTGGGCATTGTTATCGTGGTGCTTATGGGCATTTACGAGAGAAAGCATGAAAAGCGTCTGCTTGACCGTGTTTACGAGGAAGGCGATGACGGCGAAGAGCTGCCTGTTGTTACCGAGGCTGAGGAGGTTCCCGAAAAGGCTGAGGAAGCAAGCGAAAACGGCGATAATGGCGATAATAAAGAATAATTTCTATGCGGCTCGATGGGATAATTCCTGTCGGGTCGTTTTTTGTTTGGTAGGTGTGCTTCATTTTTATTTCACAAAACATTTAAAAAATCCGCTATTAATCTCAGGCATAGATATGTATAATAAACATATGAACAGTTATTCATATGATAATATGAACGGAGGATATAATATGACAGAAAAGGAAATGATACCAATGTGCGCCGACGGCGAACACGCTCACCCCGAAATAGTGGAAAGCGTTGCCGACAGAATGGCTGACGAGGAAACGCTGATGGACGTTGCCGAGCTGTTCAAGGTTTTCGGGGACAGCACCCGTGTGCGGATAATCTGTGCGCTGTTTGAAAGCGAGCTTTGCGTCTGCGACATTGCGGAGCTGCTGAATATGACGCAGTCTGCCATCTCACATCAGCTGAGAGTGCTGAAACAGGCAAGGCTGGTGAAATACCGCAGAGATGGAAAGTCCGTCTGCTATTCGCTGGCGGACAGTCATATACGCACGATTTTCAATCAGGCGTTTGAACACGTTATGGAATAAGGGGGATAAAAATGGGATTTTGGGATACGGTTGCTCCCGTTTACGACCTTCTGGAGTCGGCAAACGGGCGTGTTTACAAGAAAATGCTGGGATATTCCGCATCGCTGGTCAATGAGGGCGACAGGGTGCTTGAATGTGCGGCGGGGACGGCTGAGATCTCCATAGCCGTTTCCGAAAAGGCGTCACATATCCTCTGTACCGATATGTCGGAGAATATGCTTGACGTTGCAAAGGAAAAGTGCCGCAAAAAGGGCATTTCAAACATTGATTTTGCGGAGAGAAACATCTTTGACCTTCCCGAGGAGGACGAAACATATGACGTTGTTATCGCCGCAAATGTGCTTCATCTGGTGGAAAACCCCGAAAATGCGGTAAAAGAGCTTATGCGTGTGCTGAAAAGGGGCGGAAAGCTGCTTGTTCCCACCTTTATCACCACAAACAAGGACGGTGCGCCTATGAATCTGATAAAAATCTATCGGTTATTCGGTTTCAACCCCGCAAGCCATTACACCCCCGACAGCTATCTGCAAATGCTGAAAGGCTGTAAAACGGGCTGTCGGGTGAGAATGAAGGTCTTTGACGGGCTTATTCCGCTGGCATATGCGGTTATTTACAAAAGTTAGGAGAATTGTTATGGATTTACTGCTAAACGGTCTTGACTGCGCCCACTGCGCCGAAAAGATACGCTGTGAGGTGGAAAATCTCCCCGATGTCGAGCGGGCGGAGATGAATTTTATGGCGAAAAAACTGACCGTTACGGAGAAAAACGGTGCCGACCCCGAAGCACTTTTTGAGCGTATCGGGAAGATAGTTTCGGAGATAGAACCCGATGTTTCCGTGACGGAATTCGGCAAATATCTCGAAAAAAAGGAAGCCGACGAGGAAGAACCCGACGGAAAAGTGATGATTATCCGCATAATCCTGTCGGCAATTTTGGCGGCTGTCGGAATTGTTGCAGAGCATATTATTGGGAATGAAGCGGCTGCTCTTGTTTTGCTGCTTGCGGCGTATCTCACGGCGGGATATGACGTGCTTTTGCTGGCGGTCAAAAACCTGTTTCGAGGAAAAATGCTGGACGAGCATTTTCTGATGGCACTGGCTTCGGCGGGAGCGTTTGCTGTCGGGGAATATGCCGAGGGTGCGGCGGTCATGCTTTTGTATCAGATAGGCGAATATTTTCAGGATTATGCCGTTGAAAAATCCCGTAAATCCATTGCGGGGCTTATGGAGCTGCGTCCCGACAGTGCTTCGGTGAGATCTGCCGACGGGAAAATTCGGCGGGTATCTCCCGAAAATGTTAAGGCGGGCGATGTTATAGTTGTTGCCCCGGGGGAGCGTGTTCCGCTGGACGGCGTGCTTCTCTCCGACGACTGCTCCGCCGACACATCTGCTCTGACGGGCGAAAGCGTCCCTCGGACATTCCGAAGGGGCGAGGAGGTAATGAGCGGCGTTATCAACCTGTCTGCGGTAATGGAGCTGGAGGTTTCCCGTGAATACGGGCAGTCCACCGTTGCGAGAATTCTTGAAATGGTAGAAAATGCAAGCGCAAGAAAGGCTCCCGCAGAAAGCTTTATCACCAAATTTGCGAAGTTTTACACGCCATGCGTGGTGGCTGCGGCGGTGCTGCTGGCGGTCATTCCCATGATAATTGACGGGGGATTTTCCTCCGAACGGCTTTATCCTGCGCTGTCATTTCTGGTAGTTTCCTGCCCATGTGCGCTGGTGATTTCGGTGCCGCTGTCCTATTTCGGCGGTATCGGGGGTGCGTCCAAGAACGGCATACTCATTAAGGGCGGAAGTGTCATTGATGCGTTGTGCAAGGCTGACACGGTGGTTTTCGACAAGACTGGAACGCTTACCGAGGGCGTTTTTGAGGTAACGGAAATTTTCCCCGCCGAAAATGCAGACAGGATACTCACTCTTTGCGCAAAGGCAGAGCGTTATTCCACGCACCCCGCTGCATTGTCCGTAAAGCGGAAGGCAGAGGAAAGCTTCGGGGACATCTTTTCCGACGAAATTTCCTCCGAGGAGCTTTCGGGAATGGGCGTTAAGGCTGAGATTGACGGGAAAACCGTCCTTGCGGGAAACAAGCGGCTGATGGACAAATTCGGCGTTTCCTGCGAAAATCCCGAAAAGGCGGGGACTGTCATTCACCTTTCGGAGGACGGCAAATATCTTGGTTACATTCTCATTTCCGACAGGATAAAGCCCCGTTCCGCAGAGGCTGTGAAGCGTTTGAAGCAGCTTGGCATGAAAACCGTTATGCTTACGGGCGACCGTGAAGCCGCTGCCCGTGAAATAGGCGAAAAGGCAGGCATTGACAAGGTTTACAGCGGACTTATGCCCGACCAAAAGGCATCTATCCTTGAGGAGATTCAAAAGGACGCAAAGGGCGTTATTTTCGCAGGCGACGGTATCAACGACGCTCCCGTGCTTATGGCGGCAGATGCGGGCTTTGCCATGGGCGGTATCGGTTCGGACGCTGCCATTGAAGCCGCAGACGCTGTTATCATGGACGACGATCCCATGAAGATCGCCCATGCAATGGACATTTCCGCAAAAACGGGGCGGATAGTCAAGCAGAATATCGTCTTTGCCCTTGCGGTGAAGCTGGCAGTGCTTATCCTTGCGGCGGTGGGAATTGCCAATATGTGGGCGGCGGTTTTTGCAGATGTGGGCGTTTCCATGCTGGCAGTTTTGAACGCTATGCGGGCGGGAAGATATAAGGCTGCTCGTCAATAATCAGGAATTTCTTATTTGTAATAGTTTATCTCCCCGCCGAAGGCGGGGAGATAAACAGGTAAAAGTGAAAAACGGCGCACCTTGTGATTTTTGCAAGGTACGCCGTTGGTGTTTTAGTGTAAATCAGAAATCGCCTTTTTCGGGCTTGGGAACCTCGTTTGCTGTGTCAACGTCCTCTACTTCGTCGTCGATAGCGTCAAGCTCCTTCTCAACGTCTGCATCTTCCTCGGCAGCCTCTTCGCCGCATTCCTCACAGCCGCAGCAGCATTCTTCATCGTCATCGTCGAAATAGATCTCGTCGTCATCGTCAAAATCGTAGTCGAACTGCTCAAGCTCTTCCTGTTTCTTCATTGCGAACATTGCAACAGCAGCACCTGCAGCAGCGGAAACCAGTGCCAGAACCGCCAGACCAAATCCGTTCTTCATTTACATCATTCTCCTTTGTGTTATGTTGTTTTCAACGTTTGAACGTTGCTTTGTGTATAGTATACCACATATTTTCAGAAAATACAATGCTTTGCCGGAAAAATAAGCTGAAAATTGTGTGAAAATCGCCCGTTTTCAAAGGGATATGCCTTTGAAAACGGGTGATAAATTCTCTGAAATGTGCAGACTTATTCGCCGCAAAGCTCTCTGTAAAGTCCCATATAAAGCTCGGCGGAGGTTGACCAGCTGAAATCGCACTTCATAGCGTGAGTAACAAGCTTGCTCCAAGCGTCCCTGCTCCAGTAGTAGTCCTTTGCACGGCGGCAGGCGTCCAGCATATCGTGAGCGTTGTAGGTCTTGAAGGTGAAGCCGTTTCCGCCTTCGGAGCCTGCGTCCTTGATACTATCTCTCAGACCGCCTGTTTCACGGACGATAGGCAGTGTGCCGTATCTCAGGGAGATCATCTGCGCAAGTCCGCAAGGCTCACTCTGAGAGGGCATAAGGAACATATCAACAGCGGAGTAGATACGTCTTGCCAGCTCGGAGTTAAATCCGATGTAAGCGTAAACCTTGTCGGGGTGACGCCAAGCCATTTCACGGAAGAAGTCCTCGTAGATCTTCTCGCCGGAGCCGAGAATTACAAACTTATATCCGAGGTTGAGAATATCCTCGAAAACATATTTGATAAGGTCGATACCCTTGTGAGAAACGAATCTCGTAACGATACCGATAACAGGCTCGTCGCCCTCCTGGAGGTTGCACTCTGCAAGCAGTGCCTTCTTGCACTCTGCCTTGCCCTTGTGATTTTTCGCCGAGAAATTCTTTGCGATAATGGGGTCCTTCTCGGGATTGTACAGGTCAACGTCGATACCGTTCAGGAATCCGCAGAGCTTATACTGCTTGTTTGCAAGTGCTCTGTCCAGACCGTGGGAATACCACGGGTCGAGAATTTCCCAGGCATAGCTGGGGGAAACGGTGGTGATCTTGTCGGCGGTTTCGATAGCACCCTTCATCAGGTTGATGCAGCCGTCGTAAACAAGTATCTTGGAATGGTACATAGGAATTCCGATTACCTCGTTGAGTACCTCCATGCCGTATTTTCCCTGATACTGAATGTTGTGGATAGTGAAAACGGTCTTGATGTTGTCGTAACCGTACTGGTGGCGGTAGAATACCTCGTAATAAACGGGAACGAGAGCTGTCTGCCAGTCGTTGCAGTTGATTACCTGGGGCTTGAAGTCGATGTGTCTGAGCATTTCAAGGATAGCTCTGGAGAAGAATACAAATCTCTCGCAGTCGTCATAGAAGCCGTAAAGACCATCTCTGCCGAAGTAATACTCGTTATCCAGCAGATAGTAGGTAACGCCGTTAGCTTCGCCCTTGAAAATGCCGCAGTACTGCTTTCTCCAGCTTACGTCAACGGTGAAGTTGGTAACGAAGGTGAGCTTTTCTCTCAGCTCGGGCTTGATGCTCTTGTAAAGGGGCATAACAACTCGGCAATCATGACCTGCCTTGCAAACAGCTGCGGGGAGAGAGCCTGCAACATCGGCAAGTCCGCCCGAAGCTGCAAAGGGGAGTGCCTCACTTGATGCGTAAAGAATGTTCATATATGATCATTTCCTTTCGATGATTCTTGCCGTCCCATGCCGCAGAAAATGGGCGTTTTCTGCGGCGGACGGAATTTTATCCCGAAAAATGAGATTAGATTATTGCACCTTTTCCGATATACAGGGGATAATTCTGCGAGCCTGTCAGCATGCGATGGCTTGCGATCTCCACCTTCTTGTCGGTGATAACGTAGCTGATGTCGCATTTCTGACCGATAACGCCCTCCTGCATAATGATGGAGTTCTTGACCTCTGCGCCCTTTTCGACCTTAACGCCTCTGAACAGGATGCAGTTTTCGACCTTGCCCTCAATGATACAGCCGTCGGCGATAAGGGAGTTCTTAACGGATGCACCGATGCCGAACTTAGCGGGAGCATTATCTCTTACCTTGGTGTAGATAGGAGTATCGCTCTTGAACAGCTTAGCTCTGTTATCGGAGTTCAGCAGCTCCATATTTGCCTTGTAGTAGCTGTTCATGGAGTCGATCTTGGAGAAGTAACCCTCATGGCGGTAGCCCATGATCTTGTACTCATGGCTTCTTGCCTGGAGAATGTCCTTCTCAAAGCTGTACATACTTCTTGAAGCAGCTTCAAGCACGATATTTTTGAGGAATTCCTTGGAAAGTACGAAGATATTCAGGCTGAGATTGCATGCGCCGCTCATCTGGGGATTGATGAGAACGTCAACGATGCGTCCGTCGTCATTTACGCCGAGAATGGTGGACTTCTGAGTCTGCTCCAGAGAGAGCACGTCCTTTGCGTAAACTACGGTAATATCAGCCATAGTTTCTATGTGACGGTCGATAACAGCGGAGAGATCCATATTTGCAACAACGTCGCAGTCGGACAGGATAACATAGTCCGCATCGGAGGTCTTGATGAAATCCCAAACGCCGTAGAGAGCCTCAAGGCGTCCTCTGTACATACCGCTGGCAACGTGGGAGAAGGGAGGGAGCAGGTGCAGACCGCCGTTCTTGCGGGCAAGATCCCACTCACGTCCCGAGCCCAGATGGTCCAGCAGGGACTGATAGTTGGAACGGGTGATAACGCCGACCTCGGCAACACCGCTGTTTACCATATTGGAAAGAGGGAAGTCGATAAGACGGTATCTGCCGCCGAAAAGTACCGAACCCATAGTTCTCTGCTTAGTGATTTCAAACACGGTTTCATCGTGCATATTTGCAAAGATAAGTCCTAAGATCTTGTGTTTAGCGCTCATTGTAATGTTCCTCCCTTATATATTTTCCGAAATGATCTGCTTAGGAAGAACCTTGGCGTTCTCCGAAACGTTGACATTATGTCCGACTACGGCGATGCCCCATTCGTCCCTGTTTTCAACCGATTCGGGTCTTGCTCCTACCTGAGCATTTGCTTCTACTACTGTGTTTTCGCCGATAATTGCGTACTCTACAACTGCGCCTGCCTTGATAACGGAGCCGGGCATGATGATAGAGTCGGTAACTGTTGCGCCCTTTTCGATCTTAACGCCTGCGGAGATAACGGAGAAGTCAACCGTTCCCTCGATCTCGCAGCCCTCGGCGATCATGGAGTTCTCAACAACAGCGTCCGAGCCGATGTACTGAGGAGGCATAATGGGGTTTCTGGAATACATCTTCCACTCGGGGTCGTACAGGTCGATGGGAATGTTGGGGTTCAGAAGGTCCATATTTGCCTCCCAAAGGCTGTCCAGAGTTCCAACGTCCTTCCAGTAGCCGTCAAAGTGGTAAGCTACCATCTTTTCGCCGTTTGCCTTCATATCGGGGATAATGTTCTTACCGAAGTCCTTAGAAGCGGTTTCGTCGTTTTCATTGTCGATAAGGTACTGTCTGAGCTTCTTCCATGTGAATATGTAGATACCCATTGAAGCAAGGGTGGAGCGGGGGTGCTTGGGCTTTTCCTCAAAGTCGATGATGTTATCGTCCTCGTCGGTGATCATAATGCCGAAGCGTGAAGCCTCCTCCATGGAAACCTCCAGAACAGCAATGGTAGCATCTGCGTTCTTCTTCTTGTGGTATTCCAGCATATCGTTGTAATCCATCTTGTAGATGTGGTCACCCGAAAGGATAACAACATATTCGGGATTGTATCTGTCAACGAAGCTGATGTTCTGATAGATAGCGTTTGCGGTACCCTTATACCACTGAGCGCCCAGAGCGGTCTGGAAGGGAGGCAGGCTGTGAACGCCGCCGTGAAGCTTGTCCAGATCCCACGGCTGACCGTTTCCGATATAGTCGTGAAGTACCAGGGGCTGATACTGTGTCAGAACGCCGACGGTATCAATACCCGAGTTAATGCAGTTTGAGAGAGGGAAGTCGATAATTCTGTACTTTCCTCCGAAGGGTACGGCAGGCTTTGCCATATCCTGAGTGAGCGCATACAGACGGCTGCCCTGACCGCCTGCAAGAAGCATTGCCACACATTCTTTCTTGATATACATAGATTTTTCCTCCAGTCGATTTTCGGGATTACAGGTAAACTGTCACCGTTTCTTATGTCGTTTGGTATAATAACGGAAAATTTCCGATATTAGCTTTCCGATTTAGGCTTTCTGCCGCGCTTTTTTGGAGCCTGACCTTCTGCGGGAGCGGCTTCCTTCTTTGCCTTTGAAGTTGTTTTCTTTACTGCGGTTTCTGCCTTGGGAGCCTTGCTTGCTCTCTTCTTGGGAGCCTTTTCGGTCTTTTCAACTGCTGTTGTTTCGACCTCTGCCTTTGCCTTTGTTGTGCGGGGCTTTCTCTTCTTAACGGGGGTATGCTTGAAGTAAAGCACCGACATAGGCGGGATATTTATGGAGATGGACTGCTCATAGCCGTGCATGGAGTAATCGTTGGTCAGCACCTTGCCGTTTTTGGTTTCGCCGCTGCCGCCGAACTCTGCTGCGTCGGTGTTGAACACTTCCGTATATGCGCCCTCGTAGGGAACGCCGATGCGGTAGCCTGTTCTCTTGACGGGAACGAAGTTGCAGACTACAACTATTTCATTTCCGTCATTGTCTATACGTCTGAAAGCGATAATGCTCTGAGTATAGTCGTCGTTGGAGATCCAGGAGAAGCCGTGCCATGAATAATCGTCCTGCCAGAAGGGAGGATTGTCCAGATAGAACCTGTTGAGCGATCTTACGCAGTTCTGAACGCTTCTGTGAGTTTCATACTGCAGGAGCATCCAATCCAGCTCGGTCTTGAAATCCCACTCCTTGACCTGTGCAAATTCCTGACCCATAAACATGAGCTTTTTGCCCGGGTGAGCGGTCATAAACGCATAGAATGCCTTGAGAGAAGCAAACTTCTTTTCCAGAGTATCGCCGCCCATTTTGCCCACCATGGACGCCTTTCCGTGAACCACCTCGTCATGAGAAAGGGGCAGAATGAAATTCTCGCTGAAAGCATAGTAGAAGGAGAAGGTCAGGCAGCCGTGATGGTCTGCTCTGTAAATAGGATCCATGCTCATATAGTGGATCATATCGTTCATCCAGCCCATGTTCCACTTGAAGTTAAAGCCAAGACCGTTGTTGTGTGCGGGCTTGGTAACATTTTCCCAAGCGGTGGACTCCTCTGCGATCATCAGGGCGTTGGGATATTTGCCGAATACTGCGGTGTTCAGCTTCTGAAGGAACTCAACAGCCTCATAGTTGCGGTTTCCGCCGTCCTTGTTGGGACGCCAGTTGCCGGGTGTTCTGTCGTAGTCAAGGTAGAGCATTGAAGCAACAGCGTCAACTCTCAGACCGTCTATATGATACTTATCCATCCAGAAAAGTGCGTTGGAAATAAGGAAGGAGCGGACTTCGTTTTTGCCGAAATCGAACACTCTTGTACCCCATGAAGCGTGCTCCTTTTTGAGGGGGTCGGAGTACTCATAGCAGCAGTCGCCGTCAAACTCGAACAGTCCCGCAGCGTCCTTGGGGAAGTGAGCGGGTACCCAGTCAAGGATAACGCCTATTCCCGCCTGATGGAACATATCCACCATCTTCATAAACTCCTCGGGAGTGCCGTAACGGGAAGTGACGGCGTAATAACCGATTATCTGATAGCCCCAGGAGCCGTCATAGGGATATTCAGCAAGGGGCATAAGCTCGATGTGAGTATATCCCATATCCTTTAAATAGGGGATAATTGACTCTGCAAACTGAACATAGTTATACAGATAGCCGCCTGCGTGCTGTTTCCATGAACCCAGATGCACCTCGTAAATATTTACGGGGCTCTGGTAAATATTCTTCTTTGCCTTGTCGTCCTGCCACTTTTCGTCGCCCCACTTGTAGCCGTCTATCTCATACACCTTTGAAGCGGTGTTGGGACGGGTTTCCATGTGAGTGCCGTAGGGGTCTGCCTTCAGGACAACGTTGCAGTGGCGTGTTTCGATGCTGTATTTATATGTAAAATACCTGTCCGCACCGGGGATAAAAGTTTCCCAAACCCCGCTTTCGCCAAGCAGGTCCATGGGGTTTTTGTCCCTGTTCCAGTCGTTGAAATCTCCCACGAGGGATACCGAAAGGGCTTTAGGTGCCCAAACTCGGAAATATACGCCCTTCTCTCCGTCCTTTTCGCCGCTGTGAGCACCGAAGAAGTTGTACGCTTCGGTGTTGTTTCCCTCATGGAAAAGGAAAACGGGGACTTCATAATTTTCGGGTAATTCTCTCTTCATAATTCTCTATCCTCCGTGCCGCCTGCAAAGCGTCGGAGGGCGTTTTGCGGTGATTTTTCACTGCGAAAACGGTTTGCTCGGGCGCAATTGGGCGGTCATAATTTATGGCTTATATATATTTTAACAGATTATGTATTCAAATGCAATACCTTTAGTAATAATTCTATAAATATGACGTAAAGGCAAAATTATTTTTGGTTAAAATGACGATTAAATTTTGGCAGGAAACTTGAAAAACTGTCGGGATTATAAATATTTGGTCGACGATATTGGCAAATATATGATATTATGGATAAATCTGTAAATTTTACGGTATAAAATTACCCTGCTGTCCGACCTTATTTGTGCAATTCGCAGAATTTATTTCCGCCGACTGTCTGTGCTTCATTTTCCGCCAGCTGACAAAGCCGTAGAGGTCGTTTACGAAAAACACGACAAAGCAGACCGTTACCGACAGATAGGAAATATCCGTCATTGCAGCCAATATCCACAGTATTATAAGTACAAGGTCATTGAGGGCATAGGCAGCCGAAAAATACGCCGTCCGCCGAAAGGTCAGGTACGCCGCCGCAAAGCTGGTCGCCACAGAAACGGTGCTGGGGATAAGGTTCGCCGTCCCGAAGGCTTTCAGGATAAAGTAAAACAGGGCGGTCACAGCGGCGGTCAGCAGCAGCATAAAGCCGATTTCACGGCGGCTGATGCTGTTTACCCTTACCTCGGCTTTGTTGCCGTCATAGGGGTTTTTCAGCCATGAAACAAGGGAAAGGGCTGCCATGGGAGCGGTCATTCCCAGATAGGTTATCATCTCCCCGTAATAGGCAAATCGGTAAGAAATAACGCCGTACATTCCGCTGAAAATTATGATAAGCAGCTGCCCGACGGGATTGCCCTTGGCGCAGAAAATAAGCGAGGTAACGCCTGTCAGCGAGGCGGCTAGGGTGAGAAAATTTTGTCTGTCAAAGATCAAGAACATTATGATAATCAGTCCCGCCGAGCCGCACCAGAGCAGCTTTTCAAAGGCGGTGAAATATGCGAAAAGTGACTTCATTGGGTGGGGTTCCTTCCGTGGTTTTGTATCAATAAAATTATATCAGAAGG
>JAEDOB010000084.1 GCA_016302225.1 Oscillospiraceae bacterium
GTTGATTTTTGTCCGCAGACCCTGACCGATACCTTCGGGGGACAGTGAGGCGTGGCGGATATTTGCGGGGATAGCCACCGTTCCTTCGGCGACTCTCTCCATTATTGCTTCGGGAGATAAGCCTTCCTTTTCCGCAACGGCTTTCATTTGCTCCGTTATAATGCCTTTTTTGGCGGCTTCCATTTGAGTTTTGTATTCCATGATAACAGTCCTTTCATAAACAAAAAAGTGCGCCCGACAAGGCACACCCGCATGAAAAAACAGCATAGCTAACAGCACAACTGCGTTATTTCCCTACGTTGGCATTACCCAAATCAGGTCAGGTCGAAGTTTGATTACTTCCTCTCAGCCTGCACACAAGCTCCCTTTTTTATTATTATATCACAAGCTTTGTCGGATTGTCAATTTCCTAATTGTTACATATCTTTATTTTTTAAACCAGCTATAATTAAAACAAATAAAATAAATAGAAATATTAAAATAAAAATAGAAATCGTGAATTTGCTGTTATTTCAAATATATTAAAATAACAAATAATGAAGCTTTAGGACGATTGTTTGCGATGTATAGCACTAATCTGTAAATTCGGACGGGAAGGCACAGAAATTTGTTGACCTTATTCATATAAAATTTACACTTAACATTTTTGTAATGCTTTCATCATAATGAAAAATGTGGTATTATATCTATATGTATATTTTTGACGAAAAGAGGCGAGCCGAGTGAAAAAAATACTGATCTCTGCGGTAACTGCGCTTATTGCGGCGGCGGTGACCTTTATTTCTGCCGAGATAACGACCGTTGCTTCTGCGGAAAAGGGTGCATCTGCGGCGGCGGAGGGTGCTGCGGCGGCAGTCAGTCAGTATGCCTGCGGGCTTTCCTCGGCGACTTCAGAGGCTGCGGAAAACTATGCCTTTACCATTGTTCCCTACGTTGTGGGGACAAGCTTTCTGAAATACAAAAATCAGCTTATGTCCGATAAAGAGTACATATACGACTACGTTCCCGTCGGCTCGACCGTCGGCTACCTTAACAAGCGGGACTATTCCGCAGTTGACGCACTTATGACGGCTCACAGCGGGAGCATTTCAGAAGCGGAGATAACCAAGGACGGTGAGCTTATCCTTGCAGTGCCCGTTCGGACGGACGGTGCTGTCAGCGGTGCGCTTCTTTGCATCTCCGACCTTAGCCGTGTAAAGGAAATAAGCGGCGGATTCGAGGGCTACGATATTGCGATTTTCTGCGGAAAGACCGTTGCAGTTGGGGATAAGTCCCTGAAAACGGACGGTTCCGCTGCCGCCAACGGTGAGTGGAAGGTCTATGCCCGAGGTGAGATGTCCCGCACGCCTGCGTTGATAGGTTCTTTGTCGGTGGCACTGTTGGTGTTTGCGGGGGCGTATTTGGGTATGCGTCTGACCGAAAAGGGCGGTACGCCTGCCGAAACGGTTGTTGTAAAGGCTGTTCCCGAAAAGCCGGTCAAGACATCTCCCGATTTAACGGAGATAATTGCAAGAATTGATAAGCTGGGAAACGGCGATTTTTCGTCACCGGTGCCGCACATTTCCGACAAGCGTCTGGAAAATTCCGTGAAAACGGCAGCGGACAGGCTTGGACGTTCGGCTTCTTCCGAGTCAAAGCGTGTTTCCGATGAGCTTGCACAGTTAAAAGCTTCTGTGGAGCAATCCCACCGTCGGATAGAAGAACTTGAACGTCAGCTTGCTTCGGCGGAGAGAAGGGCAGCTGTAAAGCCTGTTACCCCATCGGAAAAGCCTGTTAAAAATACTGTTAAGCCCATAGCAAAGACTGTTGAGAAAATCGAAGCTGTCCCCGCTGCGGATAACAGCGAGCTTCTCGGATTGAGGGAAAAGCTTGGCACGGTGTCGAAAAAACTGTCCATTTTATCGGACAGATTGTCAAGCGAGCGTGAGGACGTTTCCCGTATCGGCGGGGCAATGACCGACATAAACAAGGCGTCCGACGGCATCAAGGGCATTGTTTCCGTTATAGAAGATGTGGCTTTCCAGACAAATATGCTTGCCTTGAATGCTGCCGTTGAAGCAGCAAAGGCAGGTGAAGCGGGTTCGGGCTTTGCGGTGGTCGCCGAGGAGGTAAGGCGGCTTGCTTCGGACAGCTCCAAAAATGCGGGGAATACGTCCACTTTGCTGGGCGAGTCTGCCCGTGCCGTTAAAAATGCGCAGACGGCTGTTAAGAAGGCGTCTGACGGTTTGGACGAGATAATTGGGGAGTTGGACGGTATTATTTCGGAGATGAATAAGAAAGTCTGATTGACATTAAGGAGCGAAAAATGGATTCAAAGAAAAATCAACATAATGTGGTCGGTAAGCTTAATTATAATAGGTATCGCAACAATTATTTTGGCGGGAGCCGGCATTTTAGGCATAGAGCTTTCTGATATTGCCGCAAGAATATTGGGTGTGCTTGATTTGGTTTCACTTCCCGTTTTGGCATTTTCAACTGTTAAAAAGGCTAAAAGTAAAAAGTAAAATTACCATTTTCTAACAAAGGAGAGAGTGTGTTGAAAAACAGCAGAATTTGTCCCAAATGCAGAAGTACCGACATAGTTATCGTTGACGGATATGCGGGTGCATACGGCTCGGGAAATAACATTATGACAGGATTATCCATATTTTCCGCTGTTCCCGTAGACAGATATGTTTGCTGCAATTGCGGTTACACGGAAGAATGGATTCGCAGCGAGGACATCGAAAAGCTTCGGAACAGTTCAAAATCGCATACATAAAAATTTCCCGTCTGCAAGCTTATTCGGCAAGCAGACGGGATTTTTTCAAAGAATTTTAGGTCAATCGGTAAGACCGAATTTCTTCATCAGCATATTGATGTAGATAGGCTGAATTATAAAAATTACGATGAAGCCCACTACAAAGGTGAGGATAAGGCTCTTGATAAAGACGGGAGCAAAGGGTGGCTTTGCGGCGGACATTCCCTGTATTTCGCCGTTCAGAGCGGCAACCTTGCCGTTTAACTCGCCCAGCTGACCGTTCAGCTCGCCTTCCTTGGTCATAAGCGAATCATCTATCTCATCGGGCTGACTGTTTTCCAGCTGTGCCTTCACGTCATTAAGCTGCGCTGTTACCTCGCTGATGGACGCCTGAGTGTCGGCAAGAAGTGCGTTTTTCTCGGCTATCTGCGCATCGATTGCCTTTCCTGCGCCTGTTACGGCAATGAATACCATTAAAAAGGTAATGAGCGGAGTGTAGATAAGGTCGGAGATAAGTGCGCTGAGCAGACGTGCCTTCATGGTGCGAAGCGGGAGATTAAGCTTTGCACAGGCGGCATCGGAGATCTTTTTCATCGGAACGATAAATCCCAGTATCAGCGAGATTACCAGCGATACTACAAAGGAGCGTATCCACCCGGGGACTGTGAAATGTCCGCCGCCGAGAGTTCCCACCAGCGAAAGAACAAAGCTCATTGTCAGACCCATGAGCATACTCATTGAAAGCCCCATTTTTCTCATTGTTTTATCCATATTATAACAACCTTTCATTATTTCTTTTTGCCGAATAAGCTGAACTTTTTAGCTTCGGGCTTGACATATTCCGCTTTTGGCATAGGACCGTTTTGCCGTGTTCTTACGCTGACATCGGGGACATTCGAGTCTGCGTCCATCAGCACGGC
The DNA here is from genome assembly GCA_016302225.1 of Oscillospiraceae bacterium. Classification (GTDB taxonomy): domain Bacteria; phylum Bacillota; class Clostridia; order Oscillospirales; family Ruminococcaceae; genus UMGS1889. Next base: position 3,661 of record JAEDOB010000084.1, read on the forward strand.
ACGGTAGGGGATAAGTCTGCCTTTTTTCGTGCGCACAGCGTCCTCGGGGGAGTAAACTGCGCCGATATTCGGGTTTATTTCCATTGGCTTATATGCGCCGATACTCTTGAAATACGCATAATCTTCAACTGCCAGGTTCTGTATCTCCACAGCAAGTCTTGTAAATTTCAGATTTACGCCGACGCCGTAGAAATTTTCCGCATGACGCATTTCATTATTGTAAAGGAGAACGGCAGTGCGGATATGTTCGTCCAGCTCGTCAATATCGCCGATACAGCTGCACACGTCGCCGCCGAAGCCGCACATAGCGTCCGTATGTATCTTGAACATATTCAAATCGTCCACAGTGCTTTCGGAGGTGTCAAGGAGATAATCGAATATCTGCTCCCTGTAAAACGGTCTTCTGCCGAACTGCACCTGACGGTCAAGCCATGCCTTATGGAGATGACCGAGCATACCGTTTTCCAGCTTGCCTACGCAGAAGATAATGTCCGTGTCCTTAACGACCGCTTCAAACGCCTTCATCCAGTCGTCCGCCTTGTTAAGACAGCAGACGCAGGTGGTGTAGCAGTTGTAACAGGCGTTGCAGCCGAGAATTTTGTAATCACGGACATTCACCCTTGAAACCGCTGCACCCTTCTCACTGAGAGCGGATTCCGCTTTTGCGGCGGCTTCGTTTACACGGGGATTGTTCCCGTCGGTAACGTCGAAAACAACGGCTCTGCACTTATCGTCCTTGAAGCGGACGCTTTCGCCAGACATATGCTCCTTCACAAAGGTGAACCAGCGTATCAGCTCCGCTCTGCCCTCGTCGGAAAGCAGGCTGACATCGTATTGCGACAGGAATTTTTCGTATTTCAGACCGTGATTTTTCAGGAAATTCTCCACATATCCGTGAGCTGTGATGTCCATTATCTTGCCGCTGGTGGTGTAAAGCACGAAGGTCTTTTTCTTCATGCTCTCGCCGAATTTTGCGTACAGGTCGTCCAGAAACATCATCATCTGATGGGGCACGCTGAAATGGAACAGTGAGGTGATGAACATTATCAGCTCGGAGCTTTCCATTGATGCGCCGTCCTCGTCGGTACATTCGCATTTCCCGCCTACCAGCCTGATGTCAAAGCTGTCGTTTTTGAACACCTTTTCCAGATATAACGCCGATTGATAGGTAATGCTGGTTTCGTTTTTCGGCGAAAAGCTGAAAACAGTTACTTTCATTGGGACACTCCCTTTCAAATTTTTCCTGAATATAATTTTACAATATTAAACGTTTAATGTCTATCATATTTGGTGAATAGGGGTATAGAATATTTGACTGATTTATTGGTGAATTTGACCAACAGAAAACATTTACTGTTGAAAACATTTTAATGAAAACGCAAAAAATCCGCCGTTCTCAAATCAATGAAAACGACGGATAACTGTACGATTAATGGGACATATTGTGTATCAAAAGCTGTAAAACTCCTCGCTGACAAGCCATTCCTTTGCCTTTTCGAAGTCGTTGATAAATTTAAGCGCAAAGCCGCCGCCCGCAAGGGCATTCTTCAATTCCCGCCGGACGGATTTGTCCGTGCCCACAAACACCACTTTTGTGAAGCGTTTTCCGCTGTTTAGAAGCTTGTCGGAAATTGCGTTTATAAGCTCGGCATTGACCTCGGTTTCGTCGAGATTTATGGCAATAAGCGACGTTCCCGACGGGCGTTTGAACTGCTTTGAATCGTTTTCCAGCTTCTCAATGGCAAGGTCGGTGTGTTCATAAATTCCGTCCAGATGCTCAAACCATATTTCTCCGCCGCCGAAAAACATACTGAATGACTTTTTCGTCAGCCCCGGCAAATCCTTCTGTATAATATCCTCCTGTCCCATTAATCGGACACATCGCTTTTGGGAAGGTCGGCTTTTACGGCAATAAGGAACTTTATCTTCTTTCCTTCCTCCATAAACATCTTCTCGTGTTCGGTCATAACATTGAACTCATAGCCCGAAGTGTGCAGGTCGCGGGTGATATACTTTATCTCAAAGCCCGATTCTGCGAAATATTCCAGAGATTCCTCGAAAAGCTCGTCATCGTCCGTCTTGAAATGTATCTCACAGCCGTCCTTTAAAATGGGACGGTACTGCATAAGCTGCCTTGTGTGAGTCAGGCGGCGCTTTTTGTGACCCTTTTTCGGCCATGGATTGCAGAAATTTATGTATATGCGGTCGATGCTTTGCTCGTCCATGCAGGCGGTGCGGAGCATTTCAATGTTCTGGGAGATAAGGCGGATATTTTCGGGTGTCTTTCCCGCTTCGGCAAATGCCTTTTCGATGGTGCGCCTTGCAACGCCCAGCATATCGCTTTTAATGTCCATAGCAATATAGTTTATGTCGGGGTGAAGCAGTGCAGACTGTGCCGCAAAGCCGCCCTTTCCGCAGCCCAGCTCCAGATAAACGGGGGCATTGCTTTCTCCGAACAGCTTGTCCCATTTTCCTTCAAGCTCCGATGCAACTGGGATATAGTAGGGGCAGGCGTCCAGCTCGGGCTGTGCCCATTTTTTCTTTCTGATTCTCATAGCTTTCTCCTTGTTTTTCCTAAATATTCCGAATAACGTGCCATTCCCCGTAAATTTCGGAGAATGGCACACGCATATTTATATTATACTGTAAAAATTTTCGGTTGTCAATTGTTTTGCGAAAAGTGTCACGGAAATCAATTTTCACATAATTCCAAACAAATATGATTATGTAGGGGCGACCATTGGTCGCCCGCAGTGCCGCATAAAACCGAAAAATATAGCGTATCTGCGGGCGGTCGATGACCGCCCCTACTAAAATTCGTTGTAAATTGAATTCCGTGGTTTCGTCAAAGTAAAATCGGCTGTAACTGCCTTCCTTCCATAGCGGCAATGGCAGCTTCGGGAATTTTCGTGAAATCCGCTGCCGCAGAACGTGGCTTCTTTTCGGCATCGTCCTGACGAATGGGGACGAAATAGAAGCATCTGCGGTTCATAAGGTCGCCGATATTTCTTGCACAGCCCGAAAGTGCGTCGTTTGTGGACAGGGCAATAAGTACGGGACGCTCATTTCGTATATGGCTTTTGACCGCCATTGTAACGGGAGTGTCTATGATGTCCAGAGCCAGCTTGGAGATGGTATTTCCCGTGCAGGGGGCGATTATCAAAAGGTCAAAAAGCTTTTTGGGACCGATAGGCTCGGCGGCGGCAATGTCGGAGATGATAGGCTTGCCGCAGGTGTCCTCCAGAAATTTTCGGTGGCTTTCCGCCGTGCCGAATTTGGTGTCTGTGGAATATGCGTTGTATGACATAATGGGCGTAAGGTCGGCACCTGTGGCTTTCAGGGCTTCCAGCTGTGCGAAAGCCTTTGAAAAGGTGCAAAATGACCCGCAGACCGCAAAGCCTATCCTCTTGCCCCTGATTTTTTCAAGAATTTCATCGGATATCAAGAGTGTTCGCTCCTTTCTTCCAGAATGTTGTAAATGGCGGAGGCGATGATCTTCCCAGCAGTCAAGGGCGCAGTTTTTCCGGGCAGGGACAGGGCATGAATGGTTTTTATGCAGGAACGTTCCGCAGCACGGAAATCAACGCCGCCCGGCTTTGATGCAAGGTCTATCAGCAAACAGTCCGATTTAAGGGACAGTAATCTTTCCTCATCAAAGATAAGATTTGGGACGGTGTTGAAGATTATCCCGAATTTGTAAAGCTCCCCGTCTATTTCGGAGATGTTCAGGGGAGTACAGCCGTAAATCTCAGCCCATGCCAGATCGGAGTATTTCCGTGCCGCCGCCGTGACCTTTGCGCCCATGGCAGTGAGAATTTTTATAAGCACCTTGGCAATGCGCCCCATGCCCGTGATAAGTATCTGCTGACCGTAGATGGTTTCGTCCGTTTCGCTGATGGCGATCTGAACCGCACCTTCGGCAGTGGGGACGGCGTTTAGCACCGCCAGCTCTTCACGGTCAAGATAATCGCAGACCGCAAAGCCCTGTTCCTCGAAATACCTATGTATCTCTGACTGAATTTTCCCGCCGAAAACAATACCGCCCGGCTTGATGCCCGCAGACAGCTCCCTGATAGTGGGGCAGCAGCCGCAAAGGGGACAGTTCAGCGTAACGCCGTCTGCCGAAACGGGGAGGGGGAGCACCAGACAGTCCGCCTTTTCGGGCAGTTCGGAAGCTTTATTTATGGAAATTATGTCGGAATTCTCGAAAAGCTTTCCGTCAAAGCCTATGGTGCTGACCATATCATTTTCGGAAAGTGTGCGGGCAAGGCTCACCGAGCGCATATCCCCGCCTGCCACAAGGAAGGTTTTCATAACGCCACCTCTTTTGGTTTCTTTGAATAATACAGTATATGCGGCAGATGGGGATTGGTGAGTGCGGCGAAAAAGAAAATTGTCGGGCTGTTCAATTAATCTGTTGAAAAACCTGTGAAAAATTTCAATCTCCTATTGAAAAATCAATTTTTATATAGTATAATAATTTAAAAGCGTCCCGAAGATGTTCAGGGAAATTTTATCTAACATTTGTTAGGTAAGCTTAGGACGCAAATGTTTTTTGAAGGCGGAATTGTATTATGAACATAATCGTTGTCGGCTGCGGAAAGGTCGGCGCTAATCTGGCA
>JAEDOB010000085.1 GCA_016302225.1 Oscillospiraceae bacterium
TGGGGGAACACCCATTGAATAGTATTTAGTTGTCCGATATTAATTATAAAACGTTTTCATATATTTTTCAAGGGTATATTATTAATAAAAATATTTTTGTGCGGTAAATCTTTTTGTATAGATTGACGAAACGGCAATTGCTGAAAAATTTCCTCAATCTCTATTGAAGTATCGGAAAATATGTGGTATAATACTATTTATATGAATAACAAGGAGGTCGTTCGGTATGGCTGAATTTGAAACACATCTCGGAAAAATTACTCTTACCGATAAATATCTCAAAAAGCTTGTGGGACACACGGCAGGCTCCTGCTTCGGCGTTGCGGATATGTGCCCCTGCGGATTTCGTCAGGATTTTTCCAGGCGGATAAAGCACAAGCCCGCTCCCGAGGACGGAGTTTCTGTAAGCTTTAAGGACGGAAAGCTGGAGATAGGGCTGCACATCTGCGTAGTCCTCGGCACGAATATTTCCGCTGCCTCCGACAGCCTTGCTCACAAAATAAAATACACCGTTGAGGAGAATACGGGGCTGACCGTTTCAAAGGTCAGTGTGTTCGTGGAGGACGTGCGCTCGTAAGCTCCCTATGAAAGGAATGTTTTGATTGATAGACGGAAAAACCCTGAAATATGCCTATATTTCCGCAGCTGTTACCATTTCGAATATGAAAAAAGAGGTTGACGAGCTGAATGTTTACCCCGTTCCCGACGGCGACACGGGAACAAATATGTCCATGACTATGTCAAATGCTTTAAAGGAGCTTATGGTCAGCAGCGACGATCTGCCCGTTTCCGAAATTGCAAAGACCGCCGCTTCTGCCATGCTGAGAGGTGCGAGGGGAAACTCGGGCGTTATTCTCTCCCTGCTGTTCCGAGGATTTTCAAAGGGTCTTGCGGGCAAGTCGGAGATAGACTGCGAGGACATCGTCACAGCCCTTGAAAACGGCGTAAAGGCGGCTTACAAGGCGGTTATGAACCCCACCGAAGGAACTATCCTGACCGTTGCGAGAGTGGCATCGGAAAAGGCTGCCGAAGCGGCGCATCTGGTAAATGACCCCGCCGTCCTTTGGGAGGACGTCTGCAAGGCTGCCGAGGAGGCTCTTGAAAAAACTCCCGAACAGCTCCCCGTCCTGAAAAAAGCAGGCGTTGTTGATGCAGGCGGCAAGGGATTGACCCTAATTTGGAATGCTATGCGGGACGTTTTCAACGGCGGAGAAGCTGTTGTTCCCGTGGAAGTATCTTCTTCCACCGTTACCGTGTCTGCGGCTGCTGCGGCGGGCGATGAAGAGATAACCTTCACCTACTGCACGGAATTTATCGTGAACAAGTCCCCCGAAAGCAAGGACGCTGCCGCTTTGAGGGCGTATCTGGAAACCATCGGCGACTGCGTTGTTGTAGTCGATGACGAGGACATTATAAAGGTGCACGTTCACACCGACCACCCCGGCAAGGCAATTGAGGAAGCTCTGAAATTCGGTGCGCTTACCAATATGAAGATAGACAATATGCGTATGCAGCACGAAAGCAAGGCTGCCGCTGCCAAAAATGACGGTATGGTCCCCGTTGCTGCGGAGAAGCCCTTCGGATTTGTGACTGTGGCTGCGGGCAATGGTATTGAGGAGCTGTTCCGCAATCTGGGCGCAGACTGCGTTGTTAGGGGCGGTCAGACTATGAATCCGTCCACCGAGGATATTCTCAGGGCGGTTTATAGCACTCCTGCGGAAACGGTTTTCGTTCTGCCCAACAACAAGAACATCATTATGGCTGCGGAACAGGCTGCAAAGCTGTCAGAACGCCGTGTCTGCGTTATCCCCACGAGGACTATCCCCCAGGGCATAACCGCCATGATGTCCTACGACCCCGATGCAAGCTTTTCGGATAATCGTATGGAAATGACAAAGGCAATCGAGCGTGTTTCCACAGGTCAGGTCACCTTTGCCGCAAGAGATTCCCTTTATGAGGGCAAAAACATCAAGAAGGGCGATATTCTTGCTCTGGAAAACAACAAGCTTGTGTTCCTTGAAAGGGACGTTTCCAAGGCGGCTTACAAGCTGACAAAGCGTATGATAAAGGGCGATTCTGCGTATGTTACCCTTATTTACGGCTCCGATGTTTCCGACGAAAGAGCGGAGGAGCTGGCGGAAATTATGAAGACCAAGTTCGGGGATGTTGAAATTATGCTGATAAACGGCGGTCAGCCTGTGTATTACTATATTATTTCGGTTGAATAATTTGGAGGAATTGTAATGAATAATCGCACAAAAGCGTTTGCAGCTGCATTAATGATGATATTTTCCGTGTCAGCTGCAAGCTGCGGAACGTCCGAAAAGCCGCAGGAAACCACAGCTGCGGACACCGAGTCTGCTGCCGTAACGGAAGCTTCATCGGGTTCGGGCAATGTGAAAATTTCCATAGACGGCACAAAATTTGTCGTTGACGGAAAAGAGATCTGGATAAACGGCGTAAATACTCCCTGGAACAACTGGAACGATTTCGGCGGAAATTTCGACGAAGCCTTCTGGGACGAGCATTTTGCCATGCTCCATGAAACGGGCGTGAATGCGTCCAGAGTGTGGATAAACTGCGCAGGTCAGACGGTGCTACGAATGAAGTCCACGGGCGAGGTAAAGAATGTCAACGAAAAGCATTGGGAGGACCTTGACAAGCTGTTTGACATTGCCGAAAAGCATCAGGTCTATCTGATGCCGACGCTTATGTCCTTCGACCATTTCAAGGACGGAAACACAGGCGCAGAGCAGTTCCGAATGATGGTGCAGGACGATGCGGCTACCCAAAGCTACATAGATTTATATGTAAATCCGTTTATGGACAGATACAAGGACGAGCCCTATCTCTGGGCTATTGACCTGATGAACGAGCCCGACTGGGTGGTCGAGAACGCCGAGTGCGGCAAGGTGGGCTGGGAGTATATGTCCAACTTCTTTGCGAAATGTGCGGCGGCTATCCACGAAAAGGACGAGGACACACTTGTTACCGTGGGTCTTGGCATGATAAAGTACAATTCCGACAAAAAGGGCGGCAACTATGTTTCCGACGAATATCTGAAAAGTCTGGGCGGCGAAAAGGCGTATCTGGACTTCTATTCGACACATTACTATTTCTGGCAGAATCAGTATATGGGCTATCCCTTTGAAACTACTCCCGTGGATTTCGGTCTGGATGGCACAAAGCCCTGTGTTATCGGCGAATGTGCAGTTGTCAGCGAAAGCGGCAGGACTATCGTGCAGGAATACGAAAACGCCTACAACAACGGCTGGAACGGCGTTATGGCGTGGACATCAAACGGCGTTGACAACTGCGGCAGCATGACCGAACTGAAGCCTGCTATCGAGCGTATTATCGAGCTGGCAGAGGACAGGGTTTTCCCGCTTGGAAGATAAAGTGTCTTGTGTATCTTTTCCCGCCGAAGGCGGGAAAAGATACATTCCGATTGTCCTACGAATAAACTAAAGAGGAATGATATTATGAAATACGTAACATTCAGCTATGACGACGGCGTTACTCAGGACAAACGCCTTGTGGAAATATTCAACAAATACGGTATGAAATGCACCTTTAACCTAAATTCGGGCATAATGAGCCCCGATAGCTGCTGGGACAATAACGGCATTCACATCAGACGAATGACTGCCGAGGAGATAGGAAACCTCTACGACGGTCACGAAATAGCCTGTCATTTTCTCACACACCCGCTGCCTTTTGAATTGGACGATAAGACCCTTGATTACGAGATAGGCAAGGATATTGAAAATCTGTCGAAGATGTTTGGCTGCGAAATAGTCGGCTGCGCATATCCCTACGGTCAGTATGATGACAGGGTAGTGGCTGCGCTTCAAAAGCATGGTATCAAATATGCCCGAACCTGCGGAACAACGTCAAATTTTGCCCCGCAGACCGATCTGCTTCGGTTTATGTCAACCTGTCACCACAAGGACGAGAAGCTTTTTGAGCTGGCAGAACGGTTCATCTCCGAAAAGTCCGACGAAAAGCAGATTTTCTACATCTGGGGACACAGCTATGAGTTTGATGTTGACAACAACTGGGACAGGATAGAGAAGCTTTGCAAAATGCTTTCGGAGCATAAGGATATTATTCCTGTGACTAATGCGGAGGCGCTTTTGTGAACGAAAAAATATGAATGAAAAGATTTACGTTGGCGAAACTTTACGGGATATTTCAAAAACTCAGTATAATGTCAACGAAAATGGTTCTGCAGCTTTGTCGGGAAATTACGTTGCTGCTTTCGATGATGAAGTATTGGCTATTTCACAAAAGCTTATTGAGAATAATTTGACGGCTTATATGGAGCTTGCAAAGTGAAATAAACAAAAACCGCCCGTCAGTCCACACAAAGACTGACGGGCGTTATTTTGCGTATAAAAAGCCGAAAATTACATTCTGCTCTTCTTGACCTCACGCAGCTTCTTCCAGTAGCTTGCGTCGCCTCTCTCGTTGAACTTGAAGGCAATGTCCTCTGCGCTGTCGTAGTCGGAATTGTCGCAGAAAACGTCGAAAAGCTGGATTATGTAGTGATCGTCGCCCTCGTCGCTGAGCTGCTCTGCGATAGCCTTTGCACGCTCAAACTCCTCGCTGTCGCACAGGTGAGTGAACAGCTTGTACATATATCTGCTCTCGCTCTTATTGATAAACAGGAATGCAATGCCCGAAGCCTCGTCGTACATTTCCTCGTCGATAAGCAGCTCGAACAGGCTTGTGAAGCTCTTTGCTCCGTCATAGTCGAACAGAAGCAGAGCGATCTCCATAGCGTCGCCGTACTCGCCGTTTTCCTTGTACTCCTCGAAAAGCTTTTCAAGGTGCTTGGTCTTGATGTTTACGGGGATAACAGCACTTTCATCGCTCTCGCCGCTGCTGAACAGTGCGCATATTTTATCGGCAATTGCGCCGATAGCAAATTTTGCATCTTCCATAGGTAAAAACTCCTTTACATTTACACGGGATTGTCCTATTTGCAGGACATTATCATATATATTAGTATACACTATCCGCAAACAAATTTCAACTATTTCTGAAACATTTTATTAAATGAATGAATTGGAAAAGTAGATTTTGTGCATATTAAACAAATTGTTGCCTGGATATAATTTTGCACCTTTTGTGCGTTTTTACTTGCAAATAAACAAAAGGTATGGTATAATAATATTACAGAAAAAATAAATAAGGTGGTGAAATTATATGTCAAATCAAGAATTATGTATGCTGCTCGACTCAATTCTCGCATTGCTGGAAACCAATAATACCGATAAAGCAATTGAGGTCATTAAAAACGGCATAAAAAGAATTGATAAGGGCACAACGTCAAGCAGCGATGAAAAGAAAAACGATGATTGACTGTACAATATTACAGCAAATAAAAAGGTGTAAGGTCTGTTCAAGTGGCTTTGCACCTTTTATTGCTGTCTGCATAAAAAGTGACCATAAAAATTTGCATAATTTTTTTGCCAAAAGGTATTCCATTTTGGTGAAAAATATGCTATAATTGATTTTATGATGAAATCACTAATAAATCGAAAGGACAATATCAACTATGAAAAAGCTTATGCTTGGAAATGAAGCCTTCGCAAGAGGTCTTTACGAGGCGGGCGTTACCGTTTGCTCCAGCTATCCCGGTACGCCGTCCACCGAGATCACCGAGGCTGCTGCCAAATATAACGAGATCTACTGCGAATGGGCTCCCAACGAAAAGGTCGCTCTGGAGGTCGCTGCGGGTGCGTCTATTGCAGGGGCACGCTCCTTCTGCGCTATGAAGCACGTTGGTCTGAACGTTGCGGCAGACCCCCTGTACACATTCTCCTACACAGGCGTAAACGGCGGTGCTGTTATCGGCGTTGCGGACGACCCGGGAATGCACTCCTCTCAGAACGAGCAGGATTCCCGTCATCACGCAATTGCGTCAAAGGTGCCTATGGTAGAGCCTGCGGATTCCTCCGAAGCAAAGGAATTCACAAAGCTTGCTTATGAGCTGTCGGAGAAGTTTGACACGCCATTTATCGTAAGAATGACCACCAGAATTTCCCATTCTCAGTCGGTCGTTGAGCTTTGCGACCGTGAGGAGCGTCCCCTGAAAGAATATGTCAAGGACGCCGCAAAGTATGTCACCCTTCCCGCACACGCAAGAAAGCTGCACGTTAAGGTGGAGGAAAGAACAGAGGCTCTCCGTGAATATGCGGAAAACTGTCCTCTCAACCGTGTTGAATACAACGATAAGAAGATAGGTATCATCACTTCGGGCGCACCCTATCAGTATTCAAAGGAGGTTTTCGGAAAGAATGCTTCCTATCTCAAGCTGGGAATGGTAAATCCTCTGCCCGTAAAGTTGATAAAGGATTTTGCGGCTCAGTGTGAAACCGTTTATGTTATCGAAGAACTGGACGATATTATCGAAAGCCACTGCAAGAAGATAGGCGTTGCCGTTAAGGGAAAGGAGATCTTCGGATTTACGGGCGAGCTTTCTCAGGCTATTATTGCAGAGAAGCTGCTGGGCGAGAAGAAGGAGTTTTCCGAATTTTCCGAAAATGTTCCCGTTCGTCCTCCCGTTATGTGTGCAGGCTGTCCTCACAGAGGAGTTTTCTATGTGCTGAACAAGCTGAAATGCGTTGTTTCGGGAGATATTGGCTGTTATACTCTGGGAGCATCTGCACCCCTTTCCGCTATGGACACTACCATTTGTATGGGTGCGTCCGTCAGCGGTCTGCATGGTATGAACAAGGCAAGGGGAGCGGAGTTTGAGAAGAAGGCAGTTGCCGTTATCGGAGATTCTACCTTTATCCACAGCGGTATTACGGGACTTGTGAACATTGCTTACAATGCCACAAATTCCACCGTTATTATCCTCGACAACTCCATCACGGGTATGACGGGACATCAGCAGAACCCCACCACGGGCTACAATATCAAGGGCGACCCCGCCGCAAAAATTGACCTTGAAGCACTCTGCCGTTCCTGCGGTATCAACCGTGTAAGAGTGGTTGACCCGTATAAGATGAGCGAGGTCGAAGCTGCGGTCAAGGAAGAACTGGCTGCGGAGGAACCGTCCGTTATCATTTCAAGACGTCCCTGTGCGCTGCTGAAATATGTTAAGCACAAGCCCGCTCTCAAGGTTGACAGCGCAAAGTGCGTTGGCTGTAAAATGTGCCTTAAAATAGGCTGTCCCGCAATTTCCATTCACGACGGAAAATGCGTTATTGACCATACTCAGTGCGTAGGCTGCGGCATTTGCAAGGAAATGTGCAAGCCCGGTGCTATCTGCGATTAAGGAGGATCATTCTGATGAATACAAAGTCAATTATGATAGTAGGCGTAGGCGGACAGGGTTCCCTGCTTGCGTCAAGAATTCTCGGAAACGTCCTGCTGGCGCAGAATTACGACGTTAAGGTGTCCGAGGTACACGGAATGAGCCAGAGAGGCGGTTCTGTTGTTACATATGTTAAATACGGCGATGAGGTTTGTTCTCCCGTTATCGAAAAGGGCGAGGCTGACGTTATCATCTCCTTTGAACAGCTTGAAGCGGCAAGGTGGCTGCCTTATCTGAAAAAGGGCGGACATCTGGTTGTTTCCGAGCAGAAGATGGACCCCATGCCCGTTATTACGGGTGCGGCGAAATATCCCGAGGACATTCTCGGAAAGCTTTCAAGTCTGGGTGCGGACGTTACTTCCGTTGACGCTCTCGGTCTTGCGGAACAGGCGGGAAGTCCAAAGGCTTCAAATGTTGTGCTCATGGGCGTTGTGTCCACGAAAATGGAGCTTCCCGAGGACGCTTGGCAGAAGGCTCTGGAGGAATGTGTTCCCCCGAAATTCTTAGAGCTGAATAAGAAGGCGTTTGCTCTGGGCAGACAGGCTGCCGAAAACTAATGTATCTTACTCTGTAAATCAGAGTTTAATGGAGGTCAAAAAAGTGGAAAAATATTGGAACAAAGAAATTGAATGTATGCCCCTTGAGGACATGAAAAAGCTCCAGAATGAGCGCCTTGTTGCTCAGGTAAAGCACGTTTACGAGAATGTGCCTTACTACAAGAAGCTGATGGACGAAAAGGGCGTTACACCCGATGACATCAAGTCGGTAGACGATCTCCACAAGCTTCCTTTCCTTACTAAGGCAGATCTTCGTGACGCTTATCCCTACGGACTGCTGGCAAAGC
>JAEDOB010000086.1 GCA_016302225.1 Oscillospiraceae bacterium
AGTGACCAGTCGCTTCAAACCCTATCCTCTTTGTCTCAGTAATATCTAGAGAGTTTGTCAGCGAGTCAACGGTGGTAAGATTTGCCACCGAGATGGGCTACGAGGGCTATCCTGAAATGCAGAAGGCACTCAGAGAGTTCACCACCAACAGGCTCACAAATGTTCAGCGAATAGACGTTATGAGCGACCAGATCGGCGAGGACGACCTTTATGAAACTGTTTTGAATATGGACATTGACAAAATCAGGCGCACCCTTGAAGAGGGCGACAAGGAGGAGTTTTACCACACAGTTGACCATCTGGTGAATGCCAAGAACATCTATATTATCGGCTCACGTTCGGCGGCGGTGCTGGCACGTTTCCTGAATTTCTATTTCAATGTTATTTTCGATAATGTAAGGCTTATCCATACCACCAGTACCAGCGAAATGTTTGAGCAGATACTACATATTGGGGAAGGGGATATTATGATAGGTATCAGCTTCCCACGATATTCCAAGCACACGGTCAAAGCGTTCAAGTACGCTTCTTCCAGAGGAGCGACGGTTATTGCCATTACCGACTCCAAGACATCTCCGCTTGCGGCTTACGCAAATCATATGCTGCTGGCTCGGAGCGATATGGCGTCCTTTGCGGACTCGCTGGTGGCACCGCTGAGCGTTATCAATGCGCTGATAGTGGCTGTTGGTGTCAAGAAGCGTGACTATGTTGCGGAGAACTTTGAGCGTCTGGAGCAGATATACGATGAATATGAGGTATATGAAACCTCCGATGATCAGGATTACTGACAGGAATTTACAGAAAATGAAATATGATGTTATTATTATCGGCGGCGGACCTGCGGGTATTATGGCTGCTCTGACCGCTGCCGATTATGGAAAAAATATCCTTATTCTGGAAAAAAGAGAGCGTCTGGGACGGAAACTTTTGATCACAGGAAAGGGCAGATGCAACCTTACAAACAACTGTACGACCGAAGAATTTTTTGCCAATGTCCCTGTCAATCCCAGATTTTTGTACAGCGCATATTCGCAGTTTTCGGCACAGGATACTATGGCATTTTTTGAAAATCTTGGAGTGGAACTCAAGACGGAAAGAGGAAATCGGGTGTTCCCGACCACCGATAAGGCTATGACAATTGTAGATGCTCTTGTAAATGCTGTAAAGTCAAAAACCATTACAGTTAAAAATTGTGAAGTGTCCTCTTTGATCTTTGAAGACGGAAAAGTGGTTGGAGCAAACGCCGAAAATACGACATTTTTCGCAGACTGCATTTGCGTTGCAACGGGTGGCAAGTCCTATCCCTTGACAGGCTCTACGGGTGACGGATACAAATTTGCTGCTTCTGCGGGGCATAGAATAGTGCCGCCGAAGCCTTCTCTTGTACCAATTGTTACAGAGGAACGCTGGGTTTCCGATGTTATGGGGCTGTCACTGAAAAACTGCACGCTTACCCTTACCGATACCAAGAAGGAGAAGCGGCTTTTCAGTGAGATGGGTGAGCTGCTGTTTACTCATTTTGGCTTGTCGGGACCGCTGGTGCTGTCCGCCAGCAGCCATATCAGAGAGCCTGAGAAGGACAGGTATCTGCTGGAAATTGATTTAAAGCCCGCACTGGATTTTCAGACCCTTGACAACAGGCTTCAAAAGGATTTTTCCGGAAACATTAATAAAAATTTTGTGAACTCGCTTGACAAACTGCTGCCTTCAAAGATAATTTCGTCGGTCATCAGGCTTTCGCATATCCCCGGGGATAAGAAGGTCAATCAGATAACCCGTGAGGAACGGCATAGGCTGGTGTCCGTTTTAAAGGCGTTTCCGCTGCATTTCAGGGAATTTCGCCCTATCGAGGAGGCTATTATCACAAGCGGCGGTGTCTGTGTGTCCGAGATATATCCGAAAACTATGGAATCCAAGCTGTGCAGTGGGCTGTATTTTGCGGGAGAGGTCATTGATGTTGACGCTTATACGGGCGGCTTCAATCTCCAGATAGCATTTTCTACGGGATATGCTGCGGGTGCTGCTATGGGTGAGAGATATTAACATATCAATATATGGTATATGTAATATATCGCCAATATCTATATATAGGAGGAATATTGCTATGTCAATAAATATTGCTGTGGACGGTCCTGCAGGTGCGGGCAAAAGCTCCATTGCAAAGCGTGTATCTGCCGATATGCAGATAATATATGTGGACACGGGTGCGCTTTATCGCACAATTGCTTTGTATGTTCTGCGAAAGGGTGCCGATCCCAAGAATAAGGACACGGTCATTCCGCTGCTGTCGGAAATTACCGTAGAACCGAGGTTTATAGGCGGCGAACAGAGGGTTTTCCTGAACGGCGAGGACGTTTCGGGACTTATCCGCACCGAGGAGGTGTCTATGGCGACCTCGACGGTGTCTGCGATACCCGAGGTAAGGGCGTTTCTGCTTGATTTGCAGAGAAAGATCGCTTCGGAAAATGACGTTATTATGGACGGAAGGGACATCGGCACGGTTGTGCTGCCCGACGCTCAGCTGAAAATTTTCCTGACTGCTTCCGATACTGCCCGTGCCGAACGCCGTCACAAGGAGCTTGTGGAGCGTGAGGGAGCTTCGGCACCGTCCTTTGATGAGGTGCTTCGTTTGGTGCGTGAGCGTGATGCACAGGATTCCGGACGAAAAACATCGCCCCTAAAAATGGCTGATGATGCGGTGCTTGCGGACACCTCTGAGCTGGATTTTGAGCAGTCTGTGGAGCTTGTCAAGAAGCTTATCCGCAGCAGAACGGGATTTTCGGGAGGAGAAGGCTGATGAATATCGTTGTCAGAGTGCTTGCGGAGGGCTTTTACCGCATTATGTACGACCTGCATTTTGAGGGGCTGGAGAATATTCCCAAGAACGGCGGTACCATCTATGCGTCAAATCACAGAAGCTATCACGACCCTGTGTTTATAACCATGCGTGTCCCGAAAAAGTTCAATTATATGGCAAAAGAGGAGCTTTTCAAGAATAAGCTTTTCGGCAGCTTTATCACTATGCTGGGCGCATTTCCCATTCAGAGGGGAACAGGCGATATGGCGGCTTTGGATAAGGCGATCGATAAGGTGAAGAACGGCGAAAATCTCGTAATTTTTCCCGAGGGCACCCGCTCATATGACGGAAAGGTGGGTAAGGGAAAGACTGGCGTTGCTCTGGTGGCGGCAAAGGCGGGGGTGGACGTTATTCCCGTCGGCATCTGCTTTGAGGGACCGAAGTTGAAATTCCGTCAGAAAGTTACGGTGAAGTTCGGAAAGCCCATTTCCGCCGAGCGTCTGCACGTTGAGGGAACGTCCTCAAAGGAGCTGAAAATCATCAAAAATACCATAATGCAGGCAATTACCGAGCTGGTTGAGGGGACTCCCGAAAATGAAAGTTGAGATAAAGACTGCCAAATCTGCGGGATTTTGCTTTGGTGTCAGCCGTGCGGCGGAAACGGCGTTCGGTATGGCTAAGCGGGGCGAGAAGGCGGTCACCTTCGGCGAGCTTATCCACAATCCGTCGGTGGTGAATGAGCTGGCGGACAAGGGGATAAGGGCGGTGAAAAGCCTTGACGGTCTTTCGGGAGATGAAACGGTCATTATCCGTTCCCATGGCGTACCGAAAAGCGTTTATGATAGGTTGGGCGAAAAGGGGCTTAACTATGTTGACTGCACCTGTCCTTTTGTGGAAAGGATACATAAAATTGCCGCCGAAAAGTCCCGAGAAGGCTGCGATATTATCATTATGGGCGATAAAGACCATCCCGAAGTGGTCGGAATATCGGGCTTCTGTGAAAATTCACCATACATTTTCAAAACTTTTGATGAATTCAGCCTTTTTTTGAAAAATAATTCTAAAAAACTAAAAAAAACACTTGCAATTATGGCGCAAACGACGTATAATATAAGTATGTGGGAAAAGTGTACTCAGTTAGTCCGCCGTATGCAGGAATGCGGCGAGCTTGCAGGAGAGGTTTGCGTCTTTAATACCATTTGCAGTGCAACGGCTAACCGTCAGGCTGAAGCGGCAATGCTTGCCAAGTCCGCCGACTTGATGATCGTTATCGGCGGCAGACGCAGTTCCAATACTTTGAAGCTTTTCAATATTTGCAGCGGACTTTGCAGTAGATGTCTGCTGATTGAAAGCGCAGACGAGATCGACCCGTGCGAGATGAGAAAGCTGATTCCCTTAGATACCGGCGCAATCTTTACCGTTGGTATCACTGCCGGCGCTTCAACTCCGGCATATATTATCAAGGAGGTACAAAGACTAATGAGCGAAATCGTAAAAAATCTGGACGAAGACATTAACTTTGAAGAAGCACTTGAAGCAAGCTTCAAAAAAATATATACCGGTAACAGGGTGAAAGGATACATAGTGGCTGTCAATAACAGTGAAGCTGTCGTTGACGTTGGTACAAAGCACACAGGCTATGCGCCTCTGTCTGAGCTTACCGATGACCCCGGTCTGAAGCCTTCCGATATTGTTAAAGTCGGCGATTCCGTTGATTTCATCGTTACTAAGGTAAACGATCAGGACGGTGTCGTATATCTGTCCAAGAAGAAGCTTGACGCAAGAGCAGGCTTCGAGGCTATTCTTAAAGCAAAGGAAGACGGAACAATTCTTGACGGTGTTGTTACAAACGTCGTAAAGGGAGGAGTTCTCGTTCTTTCCAACGGAGCAAAGGTATTTATCCCTGCTTCTCAGGCTACTGCAAGACGTGACGAACCCCTTGAGGGACTTCTCAAGAAGAACGTTAAGTTCAAGATAATCGACGTAAACGAGCAGAGAGAAAAGGCTGTAGGTTCTATCAGAGCTGTCCTCAACGCTGAGAAGGACGCTGCTAAGGCTAAGTTCTGGGAGAATGTTAAGGTCGGCGACGTATTCAAGGGCGAGGTCAAGTCCATCACTAATTACGGCGCATTCGTTGACCTGGGCGGCATCGACGGAATGGTTCACATCTCCGAGCTGTCTTGGAACAGGATCAAGCACCCCTCCGAGGTCGTTAAGGTTGGCGATGTTCTTGAGGTATTCGTTAAGGATCTCGATCAGGAGGCTAACAGAATTTCCCTCGGCTACAAGAAGGATTCCGATAATCCTTGGGAAAAGTTCAAGAGCGAGTACAATGTTGACGACGTAGTTAAGGCTAAGGTCGTTTCCATCACTCCTTTTGGTGCATTTGCACAGATCATTCCCGGAATTGACGGTCTTATCCACATTTCCCAGATCGCTGACAAGAGAGTTACAAACGTTAAGGACGTTCTCGAGATCGGTCAGGAGGTTGAAGCTAAGATCACCGAGATCGACATCGACAAGAAGAGAATCAGCATGTCTATGAGAGCTCTGCTTGACGGTTCCGAGGGAGCTTCCGAGGAATAATTTCCCGTTAAAATGAATTTTGTAACGCCCGTGGCTTTGGCTGCGGGCGTTTTTAGTATATTCCACCGAGTTTTGATACATACTTTATTTGTATTTCAAAAATTCGGGAGGACATTTCGATGAATATAAAGATATTTTCCCCGTTAAATGGGCGGACAGTTCCGCTGGACAGCGTCCCCGACCCCGTATTTTCGGGGCGGGTGCTGGGGGACGGCTGCGCTGTTATCCCCGAGGACGGCAAAATATACAGCCCCGTTGACGGAAAAATCTCCACCGTTGCCGAAACACTTCACGCTTACGGAATCACCTCCGATGACGGTTTGGAGATACTTGTTCATTTCGGGCTGGAAACCGTTTCCCTGAAAGGCGAGGGCTTCATATCTCACGTAAAAGCGGGGGACAGGGTGACTGCGGGGCAGCTGATCGCCGAGGCGGACATTGATTTTCTGAAAAGCCGAGGCATTGACCTCATAACTCCCGTTCTCGTCTGCGAGGGCGGTGAGGGACTGAATATGCGAATTTCCGAAGGTCATGTCAGAAAGGGAGAACAGCTTATTCTGTTGGGCGAAGCTTCCGAAAATACGTCGGCTGAGAAGAAAAAGCCGTCCGTAAATTTCGATTTTCTCCAGAAGCTGGGAAAGACGCTTATGACGGTCATTGCCGTAATGCCTGCGGCGGGGCTTATGATAAGCATCGGCAGGCTGATTTCCATGGCGGCGGGAGATTTGAACGTTATTTCGTCAATTGGCGGCGTGGTGGAGAATATCGGCTGGGCTATCATCAACAATCTGCATATCCTGTTTGCGGCGGCGATAGGCGGTTCGTGGGCGAAGGACAGGGCGGGCGGTGCATTTGCGGCGGTCATTTCCTTTATCCTCATAAACAGCGTCACGGGGGCGGTTTTCGGCGTTACCAATGATATGCTTGATGACCCCGGGGCTGTGGTTTACTCCCTTTTTGGTACGGAGATGGCGGTAAATAGCTATTTTACGTCGATTCTGGGTGCGCCCGCTCTTAATATGGGCGTTTTTTCGGGAATTATTGCGGGATTTCTCGGCGGATATGTTTACAATAAATTCTACAATTTCCGAAAGCTGCCCGAAGCTCTGGCGTTTTTCAACGGCAAGCGTTTTGTTCCGCTGATGGTGATAGTGTGGTCGGCGGCAGTTTCGCTGGCAATTGCGGTAATTTGGCCGCTTATCCAAAGCGGGATAAACGCATTCGGCATATGGATAGCAAATTCTGCGGACACGTCACCGCTGCTGGCACCGTTTATTTACGGAACTTTGGAACGGCTTTTGCTGCCATTCGGACTGCACCATATGCTGACAATTCCCATGAACTACACCTCCTTCGGCGGAAGCTACGAGGTGCTGACGGGGGCAAATGCGGGAACTCAGGTGTTCGGTCAGGACCCGCTGTGGCTGGCGTGGGTGACCGACCTTATCAATTTCAAGAATTCGGGTGACACTGCCGCTTACGAAAATCTCCTGAACACCGTCACTCCCGCACGTTTTAAGGTGGGACAGATGATAGGCGCAACGGGGCTGCTTCTCGGTATCGCTCTGGCAATGTACCGCCGAGTTGACCCCGACAAACGGAAGGATTACCGTTCAATGTACCTTTCTACTGCGCTGGCGGTGTTTCTGACGGGCGTTACCGAGCCTGTGGAGTTTATGTTTATGTTCTGCGCCGTGCCGCTGTATATAGTGTATGCACTGTTACAGGGGTGTGCATTTGCTCTTTCGGGAATTGTCGACCTGCGGCTTCACAGCTTCGGTAACATTGAGTTTGCTACAAGAATACCCATGTCCGTCAATGCGGGACTTACGGGGGATATTGTCAACTTCGTTATCAGCGTTATACTGTTTTTCGTCATCGGATATTTCGTTGCCTATTTTATGATAGGAAAATTCGGATATGCTACGCCCGGTCGTCTTGGAAATTACACCTCGGGAGAGGAAACCGCTCCTTCGGGAGATACCAAAATATCCGCCGACGGTCAGCCCGAACGAATTATCGCACTTCTGGGCGGACGGGAGAACATCACCCTTGTTGACGCTTGTATGACAAGGCTGCGTGTTACCGTAAAGGATATGAGCCTTGTTGCGGACGAAAAATCGTGGAAAGCCGAGGGTGCGCTGGGACTTGTGAAGAAGGACAAGGGCGTTCAGGCGATATACGGTCCGAAGGCTGATGTGCTGAAATCGGATATTAACGATATTTTGTGAGGTGATCTCGTGAAGCTGTTGACACTTAACACTCACAGCCTTGTTGAGGAGAATTATCCCCGAAAGCTGGAGATTTTCGCAGATGCCGTTTCCGCCGAAAAGCCCGATATTATCGCACTTCAGGAGGTAAATCAGAGCCGAACGGAGGTTGCTGCCAACACCGTAAAATATTATCCCGCAGACCATTCTGCCGTCATACGCAAGGACAATCATGTGCTGAATGCCGCAAAGCTTCTGCCCGAATATTTCTGGACGTGGGTTCCCATAAAGCTTGGTTACAGCAGATTTGACGAGGGAATTGCCCTCATGAGCCGCAGTCGGATTTTGGAAACAGCCGTCCTGACGGTCAGTGCCGACGACGATTACAGCAATTGGAAAACACGGAAAATTCTGGGAATACGGACAAAAGCCCGCCCGAAGGAATGGTTTTTCAGCGTTCATTACGGACGTTGGGACGACGAGGAGGAACCGTTTTCGGCGCAGTGGGAGAGGACTCTTTCTCAGCTGGACGGCTTCGGAAAGGTGTGGCTTATGGGCGATTTCAACAATCCCGC
>JAEDOB010000087.1 GCA_016302225.1 Oscillospiraceae bacterium
ACAAGCTGGCAAACACTGTTAAGATCACTCTGGGACCCAAGGGCAGAAACGTTGTCCTTGACAAGAAGTTCGGCGCACCCCTTATCACAAACGACGGCGTTACCATCGCAAAGGAAATCGAGCTGGACGACGCTTTCGAGAATATGGGCGCACAGCTGGTAAAGGAAGTTGCCACCAAGACCAACGACGCAGCAGGTGACGGTACGACCACCGCTACACTTCTTGCTCAGGCTCTTATCAGAGAGGGTATGAAGAACATTGCAGCAGGCGCAAATCCCATGATCGTTAAGAAGGGTATGAAGAAGGCTGTTGACGCAGCAGTTGAATATATCGTTGCAAATTCCACAAAGGTTGCGGGACATGACGACATTGCAAGTGTTGCTGCAAACTCCTCCGCCGATGAGAACGTCGGCAAGCTCATTGCAGACGCTATGGAAAAGGTTTCCGCTGACGGCGTTATCACCATTGAAGAGTCCAAGACCGCCGAAACCTACTCCGAGGTAGTTGAGGGTATGCAGTTCGACAGAGGCTACATCTCCCCCTACATGGTAACAGATACCGACAAGATGGAGGCTGTTATCAGCGACGCTTACATTCTTATCACCGACAAGAAGATCTCCAATATTCAGGAGATCCTTCCTCTGCTGGAGCAGGTAGTTCAGAGCGGCAAGAAGCTTATTATCATTGCCGAGGACGTTGAGGGCGAGGCTCTCTCCACACTTATCCTCAACAAGCTGAGAGGAACATTTACCGTTGTTGCTGTTAAGGCTCCCGGCTTTGGCGACAGAAGAAAGGAAATGCTCCAGGATATTGCTATCCTCACAGGCGGTCAGGTTATCACCGAGGAAGTTGGTCTTGAGCTCAAGGATACAACTATGGACCAGCTGGGACGTGCTAAGCAGGTCAAGGTCACTAAGGAAAACACCATTATCGTTGACGGCTACGGCAGCTCCGAGGACATCAAGGCTAGAGTTCAGCAGATCAGATCCGCTATCGAAAATGCTACCTCCGATTTCGATAAGGAAAAGCTCCAGGAAAGACTTGCTAAGATGGCAGGCGGCGTTGCAGTTATCAAGGTAGGTGCTGCTACCGAAGTCGAGATGAAGGAAAAGAAGCTCCGTATCGAGGACGCTCTTGCAGCTACCAAGGCAGCTGTTGAGGAGGGTATCGTTGCAGGCGGCGGAACAGCATTCATTAACGCAATTCCCGCTGTTGCAAAGCTTATCCCCGACCTTAGCGGTGACGAAAAGACAGGTGCTCAGATCGTTCTGAAGGCTCTGGAGGAACCCGTTCGTCAGATCGCTGCAAACGCAGGTCTGGAAGGCTCCGTTATCATCGACACTATTAAGCGTTCCGAGAAGCTGGGCTACGGCTTTGACGCTTACAACGAGGAGTATGTTGAGATGATCCCCGCAGGCATCGTTGACCCGACTAAGGTTACACGTTCCGCTCTCCAGAACGCAGCTTCCGTTGCTGCTATGGTTCTGACCACAGAAAGCCTTGTTGCTGACATTAAGGAGAAGAACCCCGCTCCCGCAATGCCCGCAGGCGGTATGGACGGAATGTATTAATAGTTTTCCGTAAAATAGATTTTTTCGCCCCTCATCGTTTTTTCGGTGAGGGGTGTTTTTTGCTCTGTTCACGGAATTTTAACACTTATAGGTGCTGTCGGTTGTATAATAGAATATATAAAACTAACCTTGCAAATCTTGCAGGGGCGACCATTGTGTTGCTCGCAGTACCGCAAAATACATCGTATCTGCGGGCGGGGAAACCCCGCCCCTACAATAATTCTATTTTTATGGATTGATATAATACTAATAACCCGACAAATCTTGTAGGGGACGGGTTCCCCGTCCCGCAGTATCGCAGTAAGCCGCAGAATAATTTATGTTTACCATATAAAAAAATTCAGGGGGAAAAGCTATGCCCGATCACAAAAATATGCCGCTTGTTTCGGTCGTTGTTCCCGTTTACGGAACGGAAAAATATCTCGGAAAATGCCTTGACAGCATACTTTCGCAGACCTATAAAAATTTGGAGATAATTATCGTAAATGATGCGACTAAGGACAATTCCGAAAGCATTATCAAAAAATATCTCCGTGAGGACGACAGGATAAAATATGTCCGCCATACCGAAAACAGGGGGCTTTTCAAGGCTCGGCTCTCGGGTGCGGAGGAGGCAGAGGGCGAGTATATCGCCTTTGTGGACAGCGACGATTACATCTCCTGCGATTTTTATCGGCTTCTGGTTAAAAAGGCGCAGGACAGCGGCTCGGACATTACCGTTTCCGACTGGGCATTTGAATATCCCGACGGCAAAAAGCTGATAATGAATCTGGACAATTTCCGCCGCCCCGATTTTGAGCTGAACGGAGGTGAGGTCGCCGACGCCTTTATGCGTCAGCGGGGGGAATGCTTTTCCTGGCACACCGTCTGGAACAAGCTTTACAAAAAATCTCTCTGGGACAAATGCGTTCCCTTTTATAGGGAATGCAGCGAAAAGCGCAGCCATCTCATTATGTGCGAGGATATTGTCTTTTCGTCGGCACTTTGGCTGAATGCGCGGAAGGTCACGGCGGCGGAGGGTGCGTTCTATTTCTATATGCAGCACGAGGGGCAGTCGGTGGCTTCGGGAAATATGGGCAAGCTTAAAAAGAACATCTCCGACGTGAAATACGCCTTTGAGTTTTTCGGGGATATTCTAAGGGAAAAGGGCGTTTACGATAAATACAGTGAGGATTACGCCGAATTTAAGGCACTTTACGCAAGGCGGTGGTTTGACCTTTGCTCGGAAAGCGAAGCCCCCGAGGAGGCACTTCGGGCGTATGACAGCGCATTTGCGGGAATGAAGCGTGAGGGGACACGTCCTTCCGACCATTTCTGGGGAAAATGTCTTACCGAAGCGGGGCATTCCTTTATCTGGCATGAGGAGATAAAGTATGCTATCTGCTCCCCCGAGGTGACCACGGTCAGCTTTGACATTTTCGACACACTTATCACAAGACCCTTTGGCGAACCTGCGGATATGTTCACGCTGATGAACGGCGAATTCAACAGGCTTATCGGCTCCACTTCATATGTGGATTTCAGGGAAATAAGAGTTGAAGCCGAGGCGGGCTGCAGGGAGAAAAACAAGTTTTTGTACGGCGGCTGCGAGGACATCACCCTTGACGAAATTTACGATTATATGGCGGAAAGCTTTCTGTTCCCGAGGGAGGTCTGCGAGAAGGTCAAGGCACTTGAAATGCAGTTGGAGCTTAAATTCTGCACCGCCCGCAGCTTCGGAAAGGAGCTGTTGGAGCTGGCGGTTTCTCAGGGAAAGAGGGTCATTCTCATTTCCGATATGTATCTTTCGGCGGAATTTATCGGGGAGATACTTGCAAAAAACGGCATTTCGGGATATTCGCACATTTTCGTTTCCTCCGAATACAGGCTGCTTAAAGGGACGGGGGAACTGTATAAAAAGGCGCTTTCCGTCTGCGGCATAGATGACCCGCAGGAGATTCTGCATATAGGCGACAACTGGAATTCCGACGTTGTTTCGGCGGAAAAGGCGGGGCTGCGCACCTATCATCTGCCCAATGCAAGGGAGGTTTTCAGCGGCTCTCACAGCAGCATCTATTCGGGCGAGGGCTTTTCAAAGGTGTTCGCTCCGAACGGCGACATGAGGGACAGCGTTCGTGCCTACCGTGATTTCACCGCCATTCGCTGCATGACCGCCCTTGCTGCCAACAAGCTTTGCGGCAGCGGATATGTTACCGTCAACAAGGGCTCGGATTTTAACTGCGAGCCCTACAAGGTCGGATATTACGCCTTGGGAATGCACCTTCTGGCTGTTTCGGGCTGGCTTCTGGACGAATCGGAGAAGAACGGCTATGATACCGTCCATTTCGTGGCAAGGGACGGCTATCTGCCCAAAAAGGCGTTTGACATTCTCCGAAACAGGCTGGGACGAAATGTCGCTTCGGACTATTTCTACATTTCCCGAAAGGTCACAGCTCCCTTGCAGATACGGAAAACCGCCGACCTTTACTCGCTGCGTTCCATTATCTACATCTACTCATTTTCGCCGAAAAAGCTTATAGACGTTCTCAGACCCGTGCTGAAACCCGATGCAGTGGAAAACGGCTGTGAGATATGCCGGGCAAACAGGTTTGGCTATGAGCGAAATTTCACCTCCGAAAGGGAGTATGACCGCTTTATCAGGCTTCTGGCGGACAAGTTTCTGTCCGAGGAGAGGGCGGCGGAGTACAGTGCCGACGTGGGGAAATATTTTGCGGAAAAAATCGGGGAGAACGACGCATTTTTTGACATCGGGTACAGTGCGAGAAACGAGAGTATTTTCTCCGTGCTGCTTGACCGTAAGATAAACACCTACTATATCCACACAAATCAGGACATTGCCTTTAAAAGGTCGAAAATGTTCGGCTTCGGGCTGAACAGCTTTTACGACTTCGGACCGTCCGCCTGCGTGGTGCTGAGAGAGCATCTTTTCTGCGAGCAGGGACCCTCCTGCATCTCCTATAAATCGGAAAACGGCAGCATTATCCCGCAGTTTGAGGACTACAAGCCCGATTACAAGACTCGGTTTGTCACCGAAGCAATACAGCAGGGGGCACTGGATTTCGTAAGGGATTTTGCCGAGGCTTTCGGGGAATTTTACGACGAGCTGCCCTTCAGACGCTCCGATGCTTCGCTGCCATACGAATATTTTCTCCACAGAGCAAAATGGTTCGACAGGCAGATGTTCTCCGAATCCTCCTTTGAGGACGATATGTGGGGAGGAACCAACGTGGGCTTTGTGGCATATTGGGAGGACAATCTCAGAAAAAGCGGCTGTCTTGACAGGATAGAAGAGCCTGCACAGGCGGAAGAAAAGCCCGTTGCAGACCCCATTGAGAACTATTTTGCGGCAATGAAAAAGCAGAGGACTTCCCCCGAAAAAACGTCGGGCAGCTGTGCATTTTTCCTTGACGTTATCGGAGATGAAAAGCTGACAGAGTCGGAAAAGCTGGAAAAATGTGCGGGAAATACGGAAAATCTGCTGTTCTGGGACAGTATCATAAAGATCGCTTCTCCCGATATTATACCGAATTGGTATGCTTATAATTCCGACGGCTTTGCAGATGACGAGCACAGCGTTTTCCTGACCACAAATCTGGTATGGATACGGGAAAATGAGGATCTGACCTATCTTGATAAGCTGCTGGACAATCTGGGGAACAAGCCGCTTTTGCCTGTTGCTGCGGGACTTAGCTGCGAGCGGGAAAAGAGCGATTTTGCCTTTAGTCCCGAGTCGCTGAAAACACTTGCGAGAATAGCCGAGCGGTGCAAAACTATCGGCGTAAGGGGCGATTACACGGCGGAGATACTTTCGGCAAACGGTATCAAAAACTGCCGTGTTATAGGCTGTCCGTCCCTTTACGGAGATATGGATAGTTACAAAAAGCTGTCCGCCCCCGTGAAAACGGCGGGAGTTGTCAGGGGCAGCTTCAAGCCCTTTTACGGAGAATTTTCGGATAAGGAAAAGGAGCTTTTAAACTTCTTTGCGGACAACGGCTTTCTGCTGACAAGGACTACCGATCTTCCGCTGAAACCCGAAAATCTCGGCAGCGAGGAGCTGTTCAAAAAGCTGGACGGCTATGCAAATTCAAGCAGGATACTTTTCTCAGCCGAGGAGTGGAAAAAAAGCTTTACGGACGCATTTTTCTCCATGGGAATGAGCTTTCAGAGCAATGCGGCTGCCCTTCGTTCGGGCGTTCCTGCGCTGTTTGTGAACTATGAATCCTCGGGACGGGAGCTGTGCCGCTATTTCGGTCTGCCCTGCATAGAAGCGGAGGATTTCGACGGCGGCAGGACGGTCAGAGAGTATTTTGAAGCCGCCGATTATACGGGCTTTGCGGACAGAATGAAAAAGAAGTATGCCGAGTTTATCGGATTTTTACGGGAAAACGGAGTTGACTCCGACGATATTATCGGCAAGGTCATTGAAAAATAACTGGGAGTATATCGGTTGAAAAAAGTTGGAATTTTTCTTGATGAAATAAAGGACTGCTCTATACCCGAAAGCGAAAAGCTTGCTATTCTGGGCGACAATACGGGAAATATGCTTTTCTGGGAATCCTTAAAGACAAATCTGAACCTTGAGGTCATTCCCAGACGGTATATAAATTACCCGCAAAAGCTTGACCTTGGCAGCTTCTCTGCATTTGTCACCACAGACCTTATCTGGATAAGGCAGATGCAGGATTTTTCCTATCTGAACAAGGTCTTGGACGCAATAGGCGGGCTGCCGCTTATACCCATAAGCATAGGCTTGCAGTGCGACAGAATGAAACCCGATTTCAGGCTTCACCCGGAAACGGTCAAGGTCATAAGGCGCATTTCCGAACGCTGTGTTATGGGCGTTCGGGGGGACTATACCGCAGAGATACTCAGGCGATACTGCATTGACAATTTTATGGTAATAGGCTGTCCGTCAATATATATGGACACGGCGGGGCTTCTCACCGTCGGGAAAGAGAAAAAGCCCGTTAAAAGGGTATCGGCGAACTTTGAAACATTTTATAAAAAGCTTGACAAGCCGAGGCTGGATTTTCTGCGGTACTGTGCGGAAAATGATCTCAGCTTTGCCGAACAGACGGCGGCGGAGGTTTCCGAAAAGCAGATAGGGGACGCCCAGCTTCTGAAAAATATAAAGGGTTGGCTGGGCAAAAACAGTCACCGTTTTTTCGACATAAACGAGTGGAGAAGCTACATAAGTGAGTACGATTTTAGCATAGGGGCAAGGTTTCACGGGAATGTTATTGCGCTGTGGGAGAATGTTCCTGCGCTTTTCCTTGTGACCGATTCACGCACTAAGGAGCTGTGCGAGCATTTTTCTCTGCCCCATATGAACATAAGCGATTTTGACAGATCAAAGCCTTTGGAGTATTATTATGAATTGGCGGACTATTCGGAGTTTCATAAGAATTATCCCAAAAGGGTGGCGGAATGGAAGGAGTTTTTGAAGGTGAACGGATTGGCAAACGAAAAGAAAACTGTGGTCTATCAGGTGGGACATTTCGGATTTCTCATTAATTGTATCCTTCACAAGCTTTGCTTTCACAAGGACGCAAATGCGGTCTTTCTGCTGGATAAGGTCATAGCAAACAATATCACCGTTGACAATTTCATCGGGTGTATGGATAATTTCGGTTATATCGGAAAATTTTATTTTTACAATGACAGAGATGTTATTTCGGAGATAGCTTCATCGGGCAATGTGGAAAATTCTATTGCCAAATATTTTGACAGATTTACGGCGGAGATAGGGCTTGACCTTTCGGCGGCAGATGAGATATATTCAATCTTTGACACATACAATTCCTTCGGCGTTTATCTGAATTTAAGGCAGCTTCCGTTCAATATGATAGAGGGAGTGGCGGGGCAGTGCCGTGACCATAAGCGGTATCATCTGAACAAGGGCGTTATCCCCGCTTATGATGACGCAATTTTCAGATACAAGGCATTGTCCTCAGATTCAACCTTCTGCCGCAGACTTTACGCTTACGGTGCGGGCGAACCGACAGAGGGTATCATTTACGGGAATTCGCCTTCCGAGCTGCTGCAAAGGCTCTCTGCGGAGGAACGGGACAGGCTTGTTTCCGCTTACGGCATTGATTTTCGGTACAGTGCGGATAAGGAGTATTCCGTTTATGTCCTGAGTTCCGAATGGTGGTCGCTGGACAGTAAAAAGCAGATAAGCAACCTCAGTTCCCGTGAGCTTTATTTTTACGGAAATCAGACGGTTGCGGATCATTTCATCAATTCGGAAAATGTTATGATCAAGCTCCACCCAAACAGCGATTTTGACAGGCAGATGCTTAGCGAAAGATTCCCCGGGGCTGAAATTATCCCGGGATTTTTCCCAAGCTTTCTTATGGAATCTATTCCCGGTCTGAAAATTGGCGAAACTGTAAGCACAGGCTCGTCGGGGGCAAAAACGGTCAGCGCTGAGGACAATACGGTGCCCTTTCTCTTTTTCGACAGTCTGAGGATAGTAAACAGGCTTTATGCGGCTATCGGGCTGGCAAAGCATCTGGGAGTCGTG
>JAEDOB010000088.1 GCA_016302225.1 Oscillospiraceae bacterium
TGAGGATTACGAACCTTCCGTTGACAGTTCCCCCGCAGGACATCTCCCCGAAAAAATGGACTACACCGAACTGAAATTCCCGAGGGAAACGGCAATGTCAAATATGCCCGACATAGAAAATGAGTGCGTGGCGTACTTTGTGGAGAGCGAGGTGCTTAGTCAGACAGAGCGTTTTGTTGATGTGAAGGTTCGGTCGGCAAGCTATAATGAGGCTGAAAATGCCGTTGAATACGAGCTTTATGACGTTTTGGAAGATACGCTTTTGAACATCTCCACCACCTTCGGAAACGGCGAAAACAACACCCTTTGTTCCGATCAATATGTCCTAAAAATTGGACACGAATATATTCTTCCTCTCGGCGAACGTGACGGGAAATACTACATTGTGTTCCCCTCCGCACCGCAGACAGAGCTTACGGAGGACGGCTATGCGGTTTTCCACAACGGTTGGACTTCCTTTATGGAGAATGAAACGGCGTATCTGGAATGTCCCCAAAATGGGAAAGACGACTATTTCTATGACAGAATGGCGGTGACATTTGCGGAAAATCTCAATATTGCCGATGATGAAGGCGGCGAGGACTTCACCGACAAAGAGCTTTCGGATATGGAAACAGTCGATGAAGCAGTCGGCGAGTGGCTTAAAAAGTCCGAGAAAATGTCAAGAGATGAACGCATTGAGGGTACAAAAAAGCTATTATATGAGCTGGCAGGTGAGGGTTATATCCGCAGATACTCAATATATTTCGATGACAGCAACGGAATGTTCTCCTTTGAATATTCCTGCGGAGTAAGCGGCGGGATAAAGATCGACCCATTTGACCCAATGATGAACTAACTATTTGAAAGGATGATTTATATGACAAGAAAAAGATTAACAGCGGCTATACTGGCAGTTACAATTATATGCGGACTGTTTTCCTCCTGCGGCAGCAGTAAGGATTCCGAAAATGCTGCTTCGGGCGGTGCATCTACCGCTGCAGTAAATCCAATTCAGAATAATAAAACAGAAAATGGAAATTCTATTTCTAATTCAAATACTAAAACAGATGGTTTTGCAACCGAGGCTTATGTTGATGATGCTGCGGAAGCATATGATGCTGTTATTGATTCATACTATCCCCCTTACATTGAACCCGAGAACGGCGAGGAATACACCGAAATAACGGAAAACGGCTTTGTTTCCGTAAGCGAACAGCCCCTGTCAACATTCTCGGCGGACGTTGACACGGCTTCATACACGGCTGTTAGACGTATGATAAAGAAATGGGGCTATGTGGAACCGAGTGCTGTTCGTATCGAGGAAATGATAAACTATTTCTCGTATAATTACAAGGATTCTACGGACGGAACGCCTTTTTCCGTGACGACCGAGCTTTCCGAATGTCCGTGGAATCCTCAGACAAAGCTGCTTTCCGTTGGAATAAAGGCAAATGACATAAAGAAAAACGAGCGTCCCAACACAAATGTGGTTTTTCTGCTGGACGTGAGCGGTTCCATGTATTCCGAGGATAAGCTGCCGCTGGTGCAGGACGCATTTGCCCTGCTTGCCGAGGGCTTGACCGAAAATGACCGTGTGTCTATCGTTACATATGCGGGTGCGGACGAGGTGGTTCTGGAAGGCGTTGCGGGAAACAAGACACGTCAGATATGCGAGGCTGTATATTCCCTTGAAGCGGGCGGAGCAACAGCGGGTGCTGCGGGTATCGTCACAGCATATGACATTGCCGAAAAATATTTTATCGAGGACGGCGTAAACCGTGTTATCCTTGCAACAGACGGCGACCTGAATGTGGGATTATCCAGCGTTGACGAGCTGACCGACCTTATCGAAAAGGAACGCAAAAGCGGCGTGTTCCTGTCCGTTCTGGGGTTCGGCGACGGAAATTATAAGGATAACCGCCTTGAAGCCCTTGCCGACAACGGAAACGGCAACTATTCCTACATAGATTGCATTGAAGAAGCGGAAAAGGTGCTTGTGGAGGAGCTTAATTCCACAATGTTCACCGTGGCAAAGGACGTGAAGTTCCAGGTGGAGTTCAATCCCGCAAACGTCAAGGGTTACCGCCTTATCGGATATGAAAACAGGGCACTTGCCGCCGAGGATTTCGCCGATGACACCAAGGACGCAGGCGAGGTGGGAGCAGGTCACACCGTTACCGCACTTTACGAGATAGTTACTGCCGATTCCGACTATTCCATGGGCGGCGTTCCCGAACTGAAATATCAGCCTGCGGAAACCACTGCCGAGGAAGATGCTCCGAAAGCCGTTCTGACCGATGAGCTGCTTACCGTAAATATTCGCTACAAGGAGCCTGACGGGGACACAAGCAAGCTTATTTCCAAGCCTGTTATGACAGCGGATCTCACCGACAAGCCTTCGGGAGATTTCAAGTTTGCGGCGGCTGTTGCTGAGTTCGGAATGCTCCTTCGGGACAGCAGCTTTGCGGGAAATTCCTCCTATGAGGACATTCAGCGGCTTATTAAGGAGGCTGACGTGGGCGATGACAAGTACAAGACCGAATTTGCAAAGCTGACAGAGATCGTCAGATAAAAATTAATATAGTATAACAAAAGCGGCTCTCCCATCACCGACAAGAGAGCCGCAAATCGCTATGTATCGCAGTTTATCTTAATAATTCTGCTCTTTAAGCATAAAATAGGACTGAGGGTGATTGCATACGGGGCAAACCTCGGGAGCCTTCTTGCCAACGCAGATGTGACCGCAGTTGGAGCATTCCCAAATCATATCACCGTCACGAGAGAAAACAAGACCTTCTTCAATGTTTGCCAGCAGCTTCTTGTAACGCTCCTCGTGTGCCTTTTCGATCTTTCCCACTTCCTCAAACAGGAAAGCGATGTCGTCCAGACCCTCTTCACGGGCGGTCTTTGCAAAGCTTGCGTACATATCTGTCCACTCGTAGTTTTCGCCCTCTGCTGCGTCCTTGAGATTGTCAGCGGTAGAGCCAACGCCGCCTGTCAGGAGCTTGTACCATATCTTGGCGTGTTCCTTTTCATTTGCGGCGGTTTCCTCAAAGATCTTTGCTATCTGAACATAGCCGTCCTTCTTCGCCTTGGAAGCAAAGTAAGTGTACTTGTTCCTTGCCTGGGATTCGCCTGCAAATGCGGTCTGCAGGTTTTCTGCGGTTTTGGTTCCTTTCAGTCTTTCATCCATTGCCATAAAATGTTCCTCCTATTTACAATTATTGCATATGCCGCTGAATACTATCGTATGTCCTGTTACCGAAAATCCGTGCTTGTCTGCGACCTTATCGTTGATGCTCCGCTGATAGGGAATATCGGCGTCGAAAACCCTTCCGCACTCGCTGCATTTAAAATGGTAGTGCTCGGAAATGTTGAAATCGAACCTGTCCGCAGCGTCGGGGATAAGCACCTTTTGTATAATGCCCTGTTCTGCGAGAAAATTCAGATTTCGGTAAACCGTCCCACGGCTTATATTCGGGTGGATACGGCTGATCTCCAGATATATCTCCTCGGCGGTGGGATGATTTTTCATTGCCTGAACGGTATGAAGCACAGCATTTCGCTGGACTGTGTTCCTGGTCTGCATGTTGCACCTCGCTTATCGGTAACGGTTACTGATTAGTTATTGATATTATATAATATATTGTGGGATTTGTCAAGTACTTTTGTAACATTTTAAAGCTTTCATGATTATGACCTCAAAAGGCGAATATCCCGAAAAAGAACAAATTGTTAAATCTGAAAAAATCGTAAAAACCCCTTGACAACGGGGGCGGAGTATGTTAAAATAATAAAGCCGCTTATGTCGGGCTGTGTTAAGTGCGGCTTCTTTTGGGAAGTGTGCCGCCCGTTGTAGCGAGTTTTGTGAAAAAGGCAGGTGCCGTAAAATGTACGCAATTATTGAAACAGGCGGTAAGCAGTATCAGGTAAACGAGGGCGATGAGATCTTCATCGAGAAGCTCGCAGTAGAAGCTGACGAGAACGTTACCTTTGATAAGGTTATCGCAGTAGGCAAGGATTCCGGTCTGGAGGTAGGCGCACCCTATGTTTCCGGTGCAACCGTTGAGGCTAAGGTTCTGAAGAACGGTAAGGCTAAGAAGATCACCGTTTTCACTTACAAGCCCAAGAAGAGCTCCAGCAGAAAAATGGGTCACAGACAGCCCTATACCAAGGTAAGAATCGACGCTATCAAGGCTTGATCTATGATAGAAGCTGTTTTTTACAGGAAACACGATCTGCTGAGAGGATTCAGCGTTTCGGGACATTCGGGATATGCGGAGTCGGGCAGTGATATTGTCTGCGCCGCCGTATCTTCCGCTGTTCAGCTTACCTGCAACACTATTACCGATTTCTTCGGAAGTGCGGCGGAGGCAGAAGTCAATGGAAACGAAATTACGCTGAAGCTTACGGATTCCTGCGGACCCGATGAATGCACCGAGCAGCTGCTTTCAGCTTTGGTCGATCATCTGGAAAGCATATCGCAGGAGTACAAGGGAACGATTAGTATTACTATTACGGAGGTGTAACTGAAATGATTAGAATTTCCATGCAGTTTTTTGCACATAAAAAGGGAATGGGTTCCACAAAGAACGGACGTGACTCTGAGTCCAAAAGACTCGGCGTTAAGAGAGCTGACGGTCAGGCAGTAGTTGCAGGCAATATCCTCGTTCGTCAGAGAGGTACTCACATTCACGCAGGAGAGAACGTTGGTAAGGGTTCCGATGATACTCTGTTCGCTCTGATCGACGGAACAGTAAAGTTCGAGCGTGTTGGACGTGACCGCAAGAAGGTAAGCGTATACGCTGCTGAATAATTTCCGTTTCGTTTTTCACTCGGAATAATCGGGGTGGGGTTATGCCCCGCCCCTTTTGTTTTTCGTATCTGAGTTATCTCGCAGACAGCCTGCGGAGAAATGAGGTCAATATGTTCGTAGATAAAGCTAAAATCAAAATCAAGGCAGGCGACGGCGGGGACGGCGCAGTTTCCTTCCACCGTGAGAAATACGTTGCTTCGGGCGGTCCCGACGGCGGCGACGGCGGCAGAGGCGGCGATGTGGTTTTCGTTGCAGATGATAACCTCTCCACGCTGCTGGATTTCAGATACAAAAGAAAATATTTCGCCGAAAAGGGCGAAAACGGCGGCGCACGCAACTGCACAGGCAAAAATGCCCCCGACCTTATTGTAAAGGTTCCGAGGGGAACGGTTGTCAAGGACGCCGAAACAGGCAGGATCCTTGCGGATATTTCAAGCTCCGAGCCGAAAATCGTTGCAAGGGGCGGCAAGGGCGGCAAGGGAAATGCCCGCTTTGCCACACCTACAAGGCAGATACCCAAATTCGCAAAGCCCGGTTTCCCGGGACAGGAGTTTGAGGTAACTCTTGAGCTGAAGCTGCTTGCCGATGTGGGTCTTGTGGGATTTCCGAACGTTGGAAAGTCAACGCTTATTTCCGTTGTTTCCGCCGCAAAGCCTAAGATAGCAAACTATCATTTCACCACTCTGACACCCGTGCTGGGCGTTGTTTCGGGGGCTGAGGGGAAATCCTTCGTTATGGCGGATATTCCGGGGCTTATTGAGGGTGCGTCCGATGGTGTCGGTTTGGGACATGAGTTTCTGCGTCATGTTGACAGATGCCGTCTTATTGTCCATGTGGTGGACGTTTCGGGTATTGAGGGACGTGACCCTGCGGAGGATTTCGAGATAATCAACCGTGAGCTGGCAAATTTCAACGAGGATCTGGCGGAGCGTCCCCAGATAGTTGCGGCGAACAAGTGCGATATTGCCGATGATGAGCAGAAGGCTAAGTTCAGAAGCTATATTGAGGAGAAGGGTCTGCCGTATTTTGAAATTTCCGCTGCTGCCGCTATGGGCACAAAGGAGCTTATCAACGCAATTACCGCAGAGCTGGACAAGCTGCCTCCCATCAAGGAATACGAGGCTCAGCCCCTTACTCAGGCGGAAATGGACGAAATGGCGGGTACCGACCGCAGATTTGAGATAACCCGTGAGGACGACGGAGTGTTCTATGTGGAGGCGCCTTGGCTGGAAAGCATTATGCGTACCGTAAATATGGAGGACTACTCTTCAATGCAGTATTTCCAGAGGGTGCTCCGTAATTCCGGAATTATCGACAAGCTGGAAGAGATGGGCATCAAAGAGGGAGATACGGTCAATATTTTCGGATTTGAATTTGACTTTGTTTTCTGATTTTTTTTCGGGGTGCATTTATATGTATATTGAACTCAGGGATTGGTCATCGGGCTACTCAGCCGATTTTGCGAGAGTGGCTAACAATATTAATATTGCCCGCTATCAGCGAGATCTGTTCCCGCACCCCTGTTCGCAGGTCAGCGCAGAGAGATATATCAGGGTGTGCAGCGACAGTGATGATATTTGCTCCAAGGCGATATTTGCGGACAACAGCTTTGTGGGCTTTGTGGGTGCTTCAAGAAAAGATGATGTTTCCCAAAAAAGTGCGGAGCTTTGCTACTGGCTTGACGAAAAATACTGGGGCATGGGCATAATGACGGGCGCAGTCAAGCTGTTTACCGATTATTATTTTGCAAATCACGACGTTGTGAGATTATACGCTGTGACCTTTTCGGACAATATCGGCTCCTGCCGTGTGCTTGAAAAGGCGGGCTATGAGCTTGAAGGTGTTATGAAAAAATCGGCGTATAAGCTGGGAGAATATCACGACTGCTCCATTTATGCGGCGGTTAGATAGAAAACAATGTGTCCCGTTTATGGGACAGATAATTTCCCGAAAAACAGAAAGGACGATAGCTTTTGGCAAACCTTGACAGACATTCGGTCATGCAGTACAGCCCCTTGACGCTGGCTTTTCTGGGGGACGCCGTTTACGAGCAGCTGGTAAGAGAACGGCTGGTGCTGACGGCGAATATGCCCGTGAACAAGCTCCATAAGCTGGCGGTGGAGCGGGTGAGGGCCTCCTATCAGTCGGCGGGATTTTCCGCTGTGGAAAGCGTTCTTACCGAGGACGAGCTGGCGGTGTTCAAGCGGGGCAGAAATGCGGGGGGACATACTCCGCCGAAAAGCTCCGATGCGGTGGAATACCGCCGTGCTACGGGTGTCGAGTGCCTTTTCGGCTATCTCCATCTGCTGGGAGATAAAAACAGGATAGACGAGCTTTTTGAAATTATCTGGAACAGTGGGGAGGATAATGATGATTGACAGAGGATTTCTCAATATTTGCACCTGCGATATGGTCAACTGCTATGTTATCAGGGGCGAAAACGGCGATATGCTTATTGATACGGGCATGGAAAAGTACAGGGATTACATAGAATCGTGGCTTACCCATTACAATATCAAGCTGATACTGCTGACGCACGGTCATTACGACCACAGCTCCAATGTGAAGTATTTTTCCGAGATTTACGACGCTCCCGTTATAATCAGCAGGTACGACTGCAATCTTGTTTTGGACAATATGAGCCGTTCCTGCTATTATCTGAATCCTATCGGAAAGGTAATGGATATGGTTCTGGAAAAAACAGAGCACTGCGCCGAGCTTCCCCCGAGGGATAAGATAATTTTTTCCGAGGAGGACGCTGCGGACGAAGCCGTTGCAAGGCTGGGCATAGAAGGCGACATTATCTCGCTGGACGGTCACACAAGAGGCTCCATAGGCTTTGTGCACGGCACCGACCTTTACTGCGGAGATGCTGCGGCGAATATCAGGGGACGTCTGCTGACTATCCCCGTATGCGAAAGCCCCAAGGCGGCAAAGCGTTCATTCAGGCGAATTTTCGACCTTGTTCCGAGGAGGATCCTCTGCGGACACGGCGATGTATATCAATAAAATTTAAGGAGAGATTTTAAATGTCGGGACATTCCAAATGGAACAACATTAAGAGAAAAAAGGAAGCAACAGACGGCGCAAAGGCTAAGGTTTTCACCAAGATCGGCAGAGAGATAGCTGTCTGCGTAAAGGAAGGCGGCGGCGACCCCAACAACAACAGCAAGCTGCGTGACCTTATTGCAAAGGCAAAGTCCAACAACGTTCCCAACGACAACATTGACAGAATCATCAAGAAGGCAATGGGCGACGGCGACAAGACCAACTACGAGTCCAACGTTTACG
>JAEDOB010000089.1 GCA_016302225.1 Oscillospiraceae bacterium
TTTTCGAAAATTTCAAATATCAGATAGGTGCCGCCGCCGAGAAAAATGCCGCAAAGAATATGCTGAAAAAAGCCGAGGAAAAGATAGAATACAATCTGGCTGAGTATTATCTGGACGGAATTTTCGGCTTTAAGGACTGTATTCACGACTGTATTCTTGTGGATTACGATAAAAACGAAATTGGTCTGCTTTACAGTGCGGGTCTTGAAGAATATTGGTCGGTAAGGCTTGTTCCCGCTGACAGCAAAACCGTTCGGAATATCGAAAGCAAATATATTCTGCAATCGGAAATCCCGCTGAATTCTCCGGGAAAACGGCTGCTGACATTTTCGGAAAATCCGACAAACGGTCACCGCACTATTGCTATGGTAATGGAAATGTCGGACGGCAGCGTTTTATATGCCGACGAAATTCGTGAACCCGACACGGGATATACTCGATACAGCGGGCTGAACTCTTCCATTTTCCGAATAAAGGACGAGGAGCAATAAAAATGGGCTGCTGCAGCAAACGCTGCAACAGCCCGGGTAAAAGGTATGGTTCGGAAGCTTAGCTTCCGATAGAGGAAACAACGGAGGCGGGGTCTATCCAGCTGCCGTTTTTCTTGACGCCGAAATGCAGATGTGAAGGCTCGGCAATTTCCGCTTCTGCACTGCCAACTGCGCCGATAACACTGCCTGCGCTGACCGTGTCGCCCTCCTTGACGGAAAGGGTCTTGTCCAAGCCGTAGTAGTGTCCCTCAATGCTGTTGCCGTGGTCGATAACGACGCACACGCCCCACATGGGATCGTCACGTACTTCGGTGACTGTGCCGATGCTCATGGACTTGACGGTGGCTCCCGCATCTGCTCTGATGTCAACGCCGTCGTGGGTTTTCCAGACGTTCAGAGTGGTGGATTTGACCAGCTCGCCGTTGGAGAAGCTGCCGATTATCTCGCCGTTTACGGGTCTGACCATAGGCTGATAGGAGGGGGCTTCTGTGGGAAGTATCTCCTTTTCCGCATCGGGGACGGTGACTGCTGCGGACACCTCAGCTTCGGGCACGTTTGTGACGATAACGTCCGCTTCGGTGATGATAGGTTCTGACGCAATGACAGGCTCGGTCACCACCTCCGCTTCACCGTGGAGCACCTCGGGAAGCTGAGCTTCAGGCTCCTGCATACTGTTATATGCGAAAAATCCCGCCGCAGCCGCAGCTGTAAGCACTGCCGCCGTTGAAATGTAGAGTACCTTGCCCTTTAAAATACTTTTCATAAATTAACATTCCTTTCTTGTGTTGGCTGTTCCTTGCCGCTGACATTAGCTTTGACAGATTTTTCAGTGATATTCATGGTTGGGAAAATTTTTTGAAATTAGTGTGGAAAGTGAAAAGTGGAGAGTGGAGTTTTTAGTGCTGAGAGTTGAGTGTTGAATTTATGGGGAAATCCAAACCACAAATATTTTTGGCTGTACCAGTAAAATATCAAACTCACAAAAATCACAATAGTATGGAGTAAAGCAACAAACAAATTAAATCAAATTGCCCTAAGAACACTTTTTATATCACTAAACAAATATGTAAAGCAGGGTAAAGAGGGAGAGGTGAAAGGGAAGGGTGATTGCAAATTCTTCCTAGCGGAATAATTAGGGGGAACCGATAGGGGAGGGAGAAACTCCCTGCTTTGCGTTAGGGTTTGTTGTGTCGCCCTCCCATATAGGTTCCCCCTTTGCGGGAGAGCCACAAAGTTGCAGATAGCAGAAAAGAGGTTGAGGGAAAAGAAAGCGGTACAAAAGAACGCAAATTTTCAATACGCAGCAAATGAATATGTGTCAATAAAGAATTGGTATCAAAGGCTTCATGTTCAATTATGTTTATTCACAAATAATTTACAAATAGAATCTGAAACCCTATTGACAAAAAGTGTGTAATGGTGTATAATGTCAAAGGTTAATAAAGCAGAACGTTCATAACGCTTCTCACCGTATCGTTTAAAATGTATACGGTCAATACAGTTGCCGATATGTCGGGCGTGCTATGCGTCGGCGTCGGTGTTTGTATGGGTGAGAACTTTCTGCGTTTTCGCTCATTTTTATTTTGCTTGGAGGTGCTTTGCCATCAGTACAAACAACAAAGAACTGCAGATCAACGAAGAGATCAGGGACAAAGAGATCCGTGTAATTGACGTTGACGGCACTCAGCTGGGTGTCATTTCCTCAAAAGAGGCTCAGAAGATCGCTTATGAAAAGAATCTTGACCTCGTAAAGATCGCTCCGCAGGCAGAACCGCCCGTATGCCGCATTATGGACTACGGAAAGTATTGCTTTGAACAGAGCAAGCGGGAAAAGGAAGCTAAGAAGAACCAGAAGGTCGTTGAGATAAAGGAGATAAGAATGTTCTCCACTATCGACACACATGACTTTGAAACAAAGGTAAATCAGGCGATAAAGTTCCTGAAATCGGGAGATAAGCTAAAGGTTTCCGTAAGGTTCAGGAAAAGAGCTATCGCACATCCCCATCTCGGAGAGGAATTGCTGGAGAAATTCAAGGTTGCTTGTGCAGAGGCGGGCGTTGTTGACAAGCCCTCGAAAATGGAAGGACGCAGCCTGGTTATGTTCATTTCTCCTAAGTCGGGAAAATAATCTGCGTTTGCACAGAGCATACAGCTATTGACCGGAGTACGCTGTTTCACGGCGGGCTCAAACAGTACGCTTTAAATTAAGGAGGAATATATTATGCCAAAGCAGAAGACTCATTCCGGCGCAAAGAAGCGTTTCAAGCTCACAGGCACCGGCAAGGTTAAATACCAGAAGACCAACAAAAGACACAGACTCACTCAGAAGGCTCACAAGAGAAAGAGAATCGCAAGAACAGCAGGCGTTTGCGGCTCTGCAAATGCACCTGTAATCAAGCAGCTGATCCCTTACAAGTAATCGACACGGGTGATGTTTTAAACTAAAATTTATTAATGGAGGTATAAGATTATGGCTCGTGTTAAGGGAGCAATGATGACTCGAAAGAGAAGAAATAAAACTTTAAAGCTTGCTAAGGGCTACTGGGGTTCTAAGAGCAAGCATTTCAAGATGGCTAAGGAAGCCGTAATGAAATCCGGCAACTATGCTTACATCGGCAGAAGACTCAAGAAGCGTGATTTCAGAAAGCTCTGGATCACAAGAATTTCTGCGGCTTGCAAGATGAACGGAATGAACTATTCCACATTTATGAACGGTCTGAAGAAGGCGGGCGTTACTCTCAACAGAAAGATGCTCTCCGAGATCGCTATCAACGATGCGGCAGGCTTCACAGCTCTTACCGAAAAGGCTAAGGCTGCTCTTTAATCAAACAAAATAAAGTCAGAAGTAACGGCGGCGGTAAAGATTGCCGCTTGCTTCTGGCTTTTTGCTTTTATTGAGGTGTTTATGCTTAAATTTAAGGAAATTTCATCGAAGGATAACGCCAATATCAAGCTTTGCAGAAAGCTTTCCGACAGCCGAAAAGCCCGCAGGGAACAGGGTTTGTTCCTGCTGGAGGGCGCAAGGCTTGTCTGCGATGCACTAAAGGAAAATGCAGAGCTTCACCTTGTTTTTTTCACTCGGACTGCTTTGGAAAAGGCGGAAAACGGAGAGGGAAAATACGGCGAAGCATTGAATTTGCCTGACGGTGTTCAAGGATATGTTATTCCCGATGAGCTGGGCGAAAGGATCTCGGGAACGGAGGGCACTCAGGGTATATTTGCGGTGTGCAAAATTCCGACGGCTGCGCAGGAAATTGTCAGCGGCGGAAAATACGTTGTTCTCCACACTTTGCAGGACCCCGGAAATATGGGCACTGTCATTCGGACGGCAGATGCTCTCGGCGTTGACGGCGTTATCACGGTGGGCTGCTGCGACCTGTATAACCCGAAAACGGTTCGGTCGGCAATGGGTGCGCTGCTTCGGGTAAATGTTATGGAAATGTCCGAGGAGGAAATGTTTGACGCACTCCGTTCAAAGGGCGTTAAAACCTGCGCCGCAGTTATTGACAGCCATGCGGTTTCGGTGAAGGAATGTGATTTTTCAGCGGGTGCGGCGGTAATTATCGGAAATGAGGGCAGCGGATTGTCCCGTGAAACTGCCGAAAAATGCGACGAACGCATCACCATAAAAATGCACGGCACAGCCGATTCGCTGAATGCCGCCGCTGCCGCCTCCATACTTATGTGGGAGCTTATGAACTGATGCTATTGAGGAGCTGTGAAATATGAATACCGAAGAGCTGCTGTATCTGATATGGTTCGTTCAGACCTTTGGCGGCGGAAATCAAAGGATCTCTCAGATTATATCCGCTTACGGAAGCCCATATTCCGCATATTGTGCAGTCACAGGGGGAGATGCGCTTGCGGCTAATAGGATAACCGAATATGAACAGCGTGCAGCCGCCGCTTCGTCCGTTGAGGACAGCAAAAATATTCTGAGCTACTGCGAGAGAAGGAACATCAAGCTTGTCCCCGATTATTCCGAGGAATATCCCGAGCGGCTGAAAAATATCTATAACCCGCCTGTTTTACTCTTTTGCCGAGGTAAAACGGAGATACTTGCGGACGAGTTTTCGCTTACGGTCGTCGGCACAAGGCACCCCTGCGATTACAGCGTGAATGTGTGCAGAAGGCTGGTCGGTCAGCTGGCTGAGCTGGGATTTACCATAGCAAGCGGATTTGCCGTGGGAATTGACATTACGGCGCATCTTTCGGCGGTAAGAAACGGCGGCAAAACAGTTTCCGTTTTAGGCTGCGGGCTGGACGTGGATTATCCCGGACAGAATGTTCAGTATCGTGAAGAGATAATGCAAAACGGCGTTTTTGTCAGCGAAAAGCTGCCGCTGGAGCAAGGCTCAAAAACGAGCTTTCCCCTGAGAAATCGAATTCTTTCGGGGCTTTCGCTGGGTACGCTTGTGGTGGAGGGTTCACTGAGAAGCGGTTCGCTGGTGACGGCTTCGCTGGCGGTACAACAGGGGAAGGACGTTTTCTGCATTCCCGCTGCGGATATTTTCGACAGCCGTTTTTCGGGAAATTCGGCACTTATCAGGGACGGTGCAAAATACGTTGCGTCGGCGAGTGATATTACCGACGAATACTGCGTAAACTATTCCGACAGGCTTGCAAGGCTCAGCGAAGAGGAGCGTCATTCGCCGTTTTTTGAATCAATGAATCCCAATGCGGAAAGACCTGTTTACGATATGGCGGATATTTCCGAAAAGCCCGCTAAGCCAAAGCCTGTCGACCTTTCGGGACTGACCGAGGAACAGGCAGCGGTGGTGAAATATCTCAGCGAAAACGGCGAAACGGCGGCGGACGATATTGCCGATGCGCTGGACTGCGATGTTTCACAGCTGTTTTCAGTCCTGACCGAGCTGGAGCTTATGGGGAAAATAAGTCAGTTGGCAGGTCAGCATTATTCTGTTAATTAAGTTAATTTGCGCATTTTGCGTTTTGATAGATTGAATGCCGCAGATATTCCGCTTAAATCTGTGGCGGCAGAGCAAATCCGAGCGGAGAAATGGATATAGATTTATATGTCGAAATTAGTTATAGTTGAGTCGCCTGCAAAGGCAAAAACCATTAAGAAATATCTGGGCAATGACTTTGAAGTCGTCGCTTCTATGGGACACGTCCGCGACCTTCCCAAGTCAAAGCTGGGCGTTGATGTTGACAACGGCTTTGAGCCTGTTTACACCGACATCAAGGGCAAGGAGGATTTAATAAAATCCCTGAAAAAAGAAGCAAAGAAAAGCGACCAAGTATATCTCGCAACCGACCCCGACCGTGAGGGTGAAGCTATTTCGTGGCATCTTGCGCAGATGCTTGACCTGCCCCTTGATGCTGCGGACAGAGTTACATTCAACGAGATAACAAAGAGCGGAGTTCAGGCGGGAATGGCGGCTCCGAGAAAGATAGATATTGACCTGGTGAACGCTCAGCAGGCAAGACGTATCCTTGACAGAATCGTGGGCTACAAGCTTTCGCCCTTCCTCTGGAAAAAGGTGAGAAGAGGTCTTTCTGCGGGACGTGTTCAGTCGGTTGCCGTAAGCATTATTGTTGACAGGGAAAAGCAGATACAGAATTTCAAGCCCGAGGAATATTGGTCAATTGATGCAAAGATGACCGCTCCGTCGAGCAAAAAGCAGTTCGGTGCGTCCTTCTGGGGCGTCGGCGGTAAGAAAACCGAGCTTCACAGTCAGGCGGAAACAGATGCAATTTTACAAAAGCTGGACGGTGCGGAGTTTAAGGTAACGGGCGTGAAAAAGTCCGTCAGAAGGAAATCTCCCGCAGCTCCCTTCACCACCTCCACCATGCAGCAGGACGCTTCAAAACGCCTTGGATTCGGCGCATCAAAGACCATGAAAACCGCTCAGACTCTTTACGAAGGCGTTGAGATAGAAGGCATGGGCGCAGTCGGTCTTATCACATATATGAGAACGGACAGCCTGCGTATTTCCGACGAGGCAAGGGCAGCCGCTTACGACTATATACAGGGCGTTTACGGCAAGGATTACATTCCGTCATCTCCGAAGATTTACAAATCTAAGGCAAACGCACAGGACGCTCATGAAGCAATTCGTCCTTCAATGCCGTCCCTTACCCCCGAAAAGGTAAAGAGCAGCCTGACCACCGAGCAGTATAAGCTTTACAAGCTCATTTGGGAGAGATTTATTGCTTCGCAGATGGCAAATGCGCTTATGGACACGGTTTCCGTTGAGATAGAAGCAAACGGCGTTAATCTCCGTGCTACGGGATATTCCGTTAAATTTGACGGCTTTACCGTGCTTTATGAGGAGTCCAAGGACGAGGAGAAATCCGTTCTTCCCGAAATAAACGAGGGGGACATTCTCAAGCTGAAATCTATCGAGGGAAATCAGCATTTCACACAGCCCCCCGCAAGATATACCGAAGCAACGCTCATCAAGGCTCTTGAAGAAAACGGTATCGGCAGACCTTCCACATATGCGCCTACGATCTCCACCATAATCAACCGTCTTTACGTTGAAAAGGACGGAAAGTCGCTGAAGCCGACGGGATTGGGCGAGGTCACAACTCAGCTGATGAAGGATCATTTCAAGAAGATAGTTGACGCAAAATTTACCGCAGGAATGGAAAACAGCCTTGATGAAGTCGAAATGGGCAAAAAGGACTGGGTGCAGACACTTGACGAATTTTACAAGGAGTTCGCCGAAACCCTCAGTGAAGCGGAAAAGGCTATGGACGGAAAGCGCATAAAGGTTCCCGACGAGGAAACAGACGAGGTCTGCGAGGTATGCGGCAAGCCTATGGTAATAAAAATCGGACGTTTCGGAAAATTCCTTGCCTGCACAGGATTCCCCGACTGCACAAACACCAAGCGTATCGTTAAGGACACAGGCGGTGTTTGTCCAAAATGCGGCAAAAAGGTTTTGCAGAAAAAGTCCAAGAAGGGCAAAAAATATTTTGGCTGCGAGGACAATCCCACCTGCGATTTTATGACGTGGGACACCCCGACCTCCGACAAATGCCCCAAGTGCAATGACGGCACAACGCTGTTCAAAAAGGGCGGAAAAATGTTCTGCCTGAAGGAAGGCTGCGGCTACGAGGTGGCTGTCAGAAAGGAAAAGTGATAGGTATGATCTGTTCAAATTGTAAGGTTGAAATGAAAAAAGCCGTTATGAGTGCGGCAACAGGCGGCGTGTTTTATGTATCAAATGGCGAGAAAACGGATAACAAACTGTTTTCCATTCAGAAGAGCTCTAGGATAAACAGCTATTGCT
Source organism: Oscillospiraceae bacterium (assembly GCA_016302225.1). Lineage (GTDB taxonomy): Bacteria > Bacillota > Clostridia > Oscillospirales > Ruminococcaceae > UMGS1889. The sequence continues at coordinate 7,754 of JAEDOB010000089.1, forward strand.
GTCCCGAATGCGGAAAAATCGAGCTTTATGCGGAAGATACATCAATTTTTAAGGATAACTGATGATGAATGATACAGTTACAGTCATAGGTGCGGGTCTGGCGGGCTGCGAGGCGGCGCATCAGCTGTCAATGCGTGGGATTAAGGTGCGGCTTTGCGAGATGAAGCCCGAAAAATATTCTCCCGCACACAAATATCACGGATTTGCAGAGCTTGTCTGCTCAAATTCCTTGAAGGCAAGCAGGGTTAATTCGGCGGCGGGTCTGCTGAAAGAGGAAATGCGGCGGCTTGGTTCTGTCGTTGTGGAATGTGCGGAAAAGACCGCTGTTCCTGCGGG
>JAEDOB010000090.1 GCA_016302225.1 Oscillospiraceae bacterium
GTCTGCAAATATTATCTCAAAATACGTCGAGAAAGGAAGTATATCCAATGAATTTCGGACATTTCGATCTGAAAAATAAGGAATATGTTATCACCAATCCCGCAACTCCCTCTCCCTGGGCTAACTACCTCGGTTCTCCCGAGTACGGAGCTATCATCTCCAACAACGCAGGCGGATACAGCTTCGTAAAGAGCGGCGCAAACGGCAGAGTTATCCGTTACCGCTTCAACTCCGTTGCTATGGACCAGCCGGGACGCTATGTTTATATCAAGGACAATGAAACGGGCGAGTACTGGTCAGGCTCATGGGCACCAGTCTGCAAGCCCCTTGACGAGTACAAGAGCGAATGCCGTCACGGTACCGCTTACACCGTTATCTCCTCCGAGTACAAGAAGATAAAGTCCGAGGTTACATATTATGTTCCCAAGGACGCTACATACGAGGTTTGGGCTGCTAAGATCACCAACACCGACGACAAGCCCAGAAAGCTGTCCGTTACAGGCTACTGCGAATTCGTAAACGATAACAACTATGAGCAGGATCAGGTAAATCTCCAGTACACCCTGTTCATCACACGCACATATTTCAAGGGCAACTTCATTCTCCAGAAGCAGAACGAGGTGTTCAAGAACCCCGATAATGAGCGTTTCCTCGGTCTTGCAAGAGCAGAGGTTTCCGCTTACTGCGGCGACCGTGACGCTTTCGTAGGCTCCTACAGAAGCTACGCTAACCCCAAGGGCATTGAAGAGGGTCTGAAGGGTGACCTGAACTACAACACCAACTCCTGCGGCGCACTGCAGAGCGACATCGTTCTCCAGCCCGGCGAAACTAAGGAGCTGACCTACATTCTCGGTCAGAAGCCCGAGCCAGTTGCTGCCGAGATCATCGCTAAGTATCAGCAGGCAGGCGTTGTTGAGAAGGAAGTTGAGGAGCTGAAAAACTACTGGCACGACAAGCTGGATAACTTCCAGGTTGAAACTCCCGACGACGATTTCAACAATATGATAAACGTTTGGAACGCATACAACTGCTTTATCACATTTATCTGGTCAAGAGCTGCTTCATTCCAGTACTGCGGTCTGAGAAACGGCTTCGGTTACAGAGATACCGTTCAGGATATTCAGGGTATTATCCACCTTGCTCCCGAAATGGCTAAGAAGCAGATAGTATTTATGCTTTCCGCTCAGGTAACAAACGGCGCAGGTCTGCCCCTTGTTAAGTATACTCATAAGGCAGGTCAGGAAAATCACCCCGACGAGAACGACCCCAACACAACATATGCAAAGGAAACAGGTCACCCCTCTTACCGTGCGGACGATGCTCTTTGGCTGTTCCCCACAATTCATAAGTACATTTCCGAAAGCGGAGATATTGCATTCCTCGACGAAGAGATCTTCTACGCTAACGACGGCGAAAAGGGTACTGTTTACGACCACCTCAAGAGAGCTATTATGTTCTCTATGAACAACCTCGGCAACCACGGTATGCCCGCAGGTCTTCACGCTGACTGGAACGACTGTCTGCGTCTGGGCAAGAAGGGTGAGTCCACCTTCGTTGCATTCCAGCTGGTTTATGCCGTTAAGATACTGAGAATGTACGCTGAAAAGAAGAACGATGCCGAGTACGTTAAGTACCTCGATGAAATAAAGGCAAAGCTGGACGAAATTCTCGCAGCTTGCTGGAACGAGGACAGATGGATAAGAGGCTACAAGGAGGACGGCACCGTTATCGGTCAGAGAACCGACCCCGAGGCAAATATGTGGCTGAATCCTCAGTCCTGGTCTGTAATTTCGGGCTTTGCAAGCAAGGAGCAGGCTGAAAAGGCTATGGACAGCGTTGAAAGAGAGCTTAACACTCCCTACGGCGCAATGGTTATGTATCCTCCCTACGTTGATCACGGCTTTGACGGCGCACTGATGCAGTGCTTCAACAAGTGCACAAAGGAAAACGCAGGTATCTTCTCTCAGCCTCAGGGCTGGCTGATCCTTGCAGAATCTCTGCTGGGTCACGGTAACAGAGCATACAAGTACTGGAAGGAAGCCGCTCCCGCAACCTACAATGACAACGCAGAACACCGCTGCCTGGAGCCGTACGTTTACGGTCAGTTTGTTGAGGGTAAGGACAGCCCCTTCGCAGGACGTGCACACGTTCACTGGCTGACAGGTACAGCTTCTACCGTTATGGTTGGTACTGTTGAGGGTATCCTCGGTATGCGTCCCAACGCTGACGGTCTGAACATCTGCCCCTCTATCCCCTCCGAGTGGGACGGTCTGAAAATTCACAAGAGCTTTAGAGGAAAGAAGCTGGAGATCACCGTTGACAACTCCGCTCACGTTGAAAGCGGAACAAAGGAAATTATCCTCAACGGCGAAAAGCTGGAAGGCTGCTTCGTTCCCGCTGACAAGCTGAAGGATGTAAATGACATTAAGGTAATTCTCGGCTGATAAAACCGAATATATTCCCCGAGCCGCTGCACTTCAAAAAGGTGCGGCGGCTTTTTCTTTTTTACGGCATTTTTGAAGTGATGTTCGGGGCGGCATATGGTAAAATGACAGGGAAAGGAAGTGCTGATATGGCAGATTACATGGCAAATTATGAGTATCATAAGATCTATTGCGATCATGACATTGCTATGCGGGCGGCGTTTAACGGAGATACGGAAAAATTCAAGGAATCCGCAAAAAAGATAATCGGGGACCGTTGGTACAAAGAAACGTTTGCATACTTTCATGAAGGCGATATAATGCAGGTGATCTTCTTTCAGATATTTGCAGTGCGTTCGGACATTGAAGGTATGAAGGCGTTTGCGGAGGTCTACAAAAAATTCAGCGACGGCAGCAAACCGGAGAGTCGGTCAAGAACATGCCTGATAGCCGATATGATAGCAGCGTGTATCAGCGGCAATGACAGCATTATCGAGCAGACCGCAAGGGATTGCGGGGAAAATTTGGCAGATATTGTCATATATTTCCTTATGCTCAGCAAAAAATATGACATTATGTGCAGGCTGATACCCGAAATTGACAAAAATAATCCTTGTCGGAAGATCTCTCCCGATTTTTCTGTATTTGATTCGCAGAGGTATATAGATATTATTATTTCGGCAGCCTTGCACAGGGACAAGGAGGCTCTCAAAGCGTTTTTTGATGCAGGCTGCCGCCCGAATGTCAATTACTATTGTATGCTTTGTCCCTATTTAGATACAATGGATTATCTTGCGGATACCTGCTATGAATATCTCGGATATGACCGTACACCGCCTTTTAAGGAGCTTTTCGGCGGTGATGATGACGGAGATATGCTGATGATGATGTACGGTATTCTCAACTGCAATGATATTGATGTGTTTGATAGGTATGCAAAGGAAATTTCTCCTATTGAAAAAATTCCCGATGAACGGCTGTTTTTGCTCAAGAGCGGTATAAAGGGCGAAAACGGTGCGGCGTTTCGCAGAATTATTTCGGACGAGCTGACTATTCTTTTTAGATCATGGGGCACTCTGGACGATATATTTGCATTTGCGGAAACATTTGACGGAAATGTTAAGACAGACCTGTCAAGGGCAGTGGAAATAGACGCCTATCATACGGTGACGGTGGCTGAGCTGATAAAGCTGCTGAATATGAGCATAAAACCCGAAAGGACAGATAAGTTGAGCGATTTTGTACTGTTTTTGCTTAGACAAAACAGCCGTCCGCTTACCTTGAAGATGATCTCAAAGGGGCTGATATGCGCTGAGAATTTTGATGCGTCGGTTTTGTTTGCGTCGGAAAATAAGCTGCTTAATGCGCTGAATGCTTTAAATAACTCAAAGCTTTCAAGGGGGCAGGGATAATATGTTTTATCAGGAATATTTTTATATTGACAAAATGCTGCGGGCAGCCTTATACGGTACAACGGAGGAGCTGCTGCAGGCACTCAGGCTTGTGAATAGGTCGAAGGATATAAAGAGTAAGTCGTTGGATTCGGATAATTATCGCATAACGGCAATTCATCAGGCACGTCAGATACTTATAAAACGGGGCGACAGCGAAGCATTGGCGGCATTCAGGGAGCTGAGTGACGAGGATATAAAAACAGAAGGCTTTCTTTCGGATAATGTGGAAAAATATCCTTTCCGTATCTTAGCTGCCTGCCTTTACGGCAATGATGACATTTTAAGGTATTTGCTTGTCCGCTGCAGCAGCTGCCACGACCTTTTATGGTACAGATTTTTCCATAATCCCCTTTATATCCTGATGCTGTGCAAAAAGTATGACATACTTGCAGAGGTATTGGAAAAGTTTAAGAAGAAGGACATTGATCCGTCCTGCTACGGAGGATTTGCCATAAATTCGCTGTTTGCCATGGCGGCTGTGTTTCGGGAAGAACGTGTGCTCAAAATGCTGCTTGACGTATTTTCATGGGAGCATTTGCGGGATATTATACCCGGTCTTGCCCTGTTTCCCGAAGGTATTGAGTATATTGCGGAAAATTTTTATACATATCTGGGATTTGAAAAGAGAGATACTCCGCCGACTCTATCGGAATTTTTAAACGCCGAGCATATGCACGGAATTAAGCTAAAGCTTCTTAATGATCTCTATCGCGAAACGGAACCTGAGCTGCTTGACTATTACCTTGAAAGGATCTCGCCTGTATCGGTAATAGCAAGCACCGACTATACCTTTTCGGAAATTTACGAATCGGGGCAGATCGCCTTTGAGATAGGGCGGATATTTGCCGATGAGGTGACAATATTGTATCAAAGCGGGAAAAATTGGTTTACCGTAGACAGATACAAAAGGCTGTTTACGGGGCATAAGCTCATATTTGACCTGTCGGACGCCGATGCTGCCGATATTCGTTATACCACCGCCGAGGAGCTGAGATATTTGCTGGCTCACAGCGTTAATTTCCCCGTTTCCGACGGAATTTCTCCCATGACCGAGCTGTTCCTTTCCTGCGGCAGCCGCAAAATTATTGCGCTGATGATCTCCAAGGGTATAATTAACAGGGACAATTGCGGGGACGCCGCCGTGTTCCTTGCCGAAAATAAACGGCTGGCGGCACTTGATGAGATAAACAAGGCGGATCTCTGAGATGAAAAAACGGCGTTTCCTACCGCCTGATAGGAAACGCCGATCGTTATTTGTAAAATTCAATGCGCCATCTCTGATGCTCTTCAAAGAGGTTTTCCCCTTCGGTAAAGTGCATATCCTTCATTCCCAGAACGATCTCGGGAGCTTCAAGGCTGCATATACGGTACGTTCCGTCGCTGCCGTTAAAGCGGAGAAGCAGTTTGTCCGAGCCGCCGACCTTTATCCTTGCACCGTTGGCGGCAGTCAGAGTGTAGACTGTTTCGCCGTCCCGTTCTCCGACGGCTTTCAGTGTAAAGGCGAATTTGGAATTATCGGAGCTGTTTCGGTCGTAACGGCAGATACCCAAGCCGTTTCCCGAAGCACAAAAATATTTCTCCGAGCTGTACATTGATACAAGACGCAGTTCAACTTTTTCGTTGTTTTCGGGATATACCCCACTGTCGGCGGCGGGCACGTCCGCTTCGGTCACAGGCTTTGGTTTTTCGCCGAAAGCATTGTAATTTGACACCGCCGAAAAATCCGCATCGGGCTTATCCGCATTATTCGGGGAGCCGTCAAGCTGCTGTATAAGCTCGGTTTTTCCGTCGGGGGAAATGCTGTATATGGAAAGTCCGTCGGAATATGTGCAGAAAAGTGAAAAACGTTCGGTTACGGAAAAATCGGAGGGCAGTTGGATAAAATGCTCCTTTACGGTTTTGACGCCGTTCTGTTCTTTTCCCGTTTTTTCCGTCAGGATAAAGCCCGAAAGCCTGTCCGAAGCGTAAACGGGGAACCAATAGCAGCCCGTATCGGACAGCTTGCCTTCCTTGAACAAGGGCACATTGACAGCATTTCCGACAGCTATCCTGCCGCTCAGCGGTTCGCAGACAAAGGCTCCGTGGGGCGTAAAAAGCGAGATAAAGTCGGTTTCGCTTTTTTCGCATATACGCTCCCGAGCATAGCCCTCGCTTACCGAAAAGGTCACAGCTTCGGTCTTTTTGTTTCGTCCGGGGACGGAATATGACGCCGAAGCGGGAACGCTCAGAAATACGGCACACAAAACCGCCGCCGATATTATTTTTGTGAAAGCTTTTTGAAACATACGATTGCCTCCGTTATTTTGATACTTATATTTTAAAGCATATACCGGTTAATTGTTTAAGACTATTTTAATGAAATGTAAACTTCTATGAAAATGTCCTGCTTGGCAAACCCTCTTCACAAGCTTTAGCGGCTGGGTTGACCATTATGCAATAATCTTGCGAAATATACATAATATTCAATAATAAATGTATATATTCACTTTCCAAATGAATATTACTGAATGTTTTGCATAAATTTATAAAAGAAATACAGTATCTTCACGATAAATTAATATACCGCCATTATAATATAATGGTATAATTATTTACTATTGGAAAGATATTTTCAAAAGCTTGACAGGAGGAACTTTTATGCCGTTCAAAATTTTCATAGACGGTCAGGAGGGTACGACGGGACTGCGTATCGTTGAAAGACTGAAAAACCGCTCGGACATTGAGCTTCTTAAAATAGATGAATCCCTGAGAAAGGACGTAAACGAGAGAAAGCGCCTTATAAACGCTTCGGATATTACATTCCTTTGTCTGCCGGACGCTGCGGCGATTGAAGCGGTCGCATTGGCGGAAAATGAGAATGTCCGCATTATCGACGCTTCCACCGCCCACCGAACAAACCCCGACTGGGCTTACGGCTTCCCCGAGCTGTCCAAGGCGCACAGGGAGAGGATAAGAACGTCCAAAAGAGTGGCAAACCCCGGCTGTTACGCAAGCGGATTTATTGCCTGCGTTTATCCTCTGGTGTCTGCGGGGATTATGCCGAAGGACTATCCCGTGACCTGCCACGCCGTTTCCGGTTACAGCGGAGCGGGCAAGAAGGGCATTGCACAGTATGAGGACGAAAACAGGGACTTTCAGCTGGATTCTCCCAGACAGTACGCCCTTACTCAGAACCACAAGCATATCAAGGAAATGATGACTATTTCGGGGCTTTCCCAGCTGCCCGTGTTCACGCCTATCGTTGATGACTATTATAATGGTATGGTGGTTTCCGTTCCCCTGCATCTGAGAACGCTTGACAAAAAGCTGACTCTTGCGGAGCTGAGAGAGGTTTTCGCCGCACATTACGAGGGCGAGAGATTTGTGAAGGTAATGCCCATTTGCGGAGAGGGCGTTCTGTCCGACGGTTTTATTGCGGCAAACACACTTAAAGATACAAACGATATGCAGATATTTGTCTGCGGAAACGACGACAGAGCCGTTATCTCCGCAAGATTTGACAATCTCGGAAAGGGCGCTTCGGGCGCTGCGGTTCAGTCTATGAATATTATGATGGGAGTGCCCGAGGAAACGGGGCTGGAATGATCATTCCGAGATGTATAAGTACGAAATAATTCTTTATTGGAGCGATGAAGATAACAGTTATATAGCCGAAGTTCCCGAGCTTGCGGGCTGTATGGCAGACGGCAGCACTATGCAGTCTGCGCTTGAAAATGTTCACGTCGTTATGAATGAATGGATAGAAACAGCAAAGCTTTTGGGCAGAGATATTCCGAAGCCCAAAGGAAAGCTTGCATTTGCGTGAAAGAGGGTAAAATTATGAAAACATTTGAAACAATAGAAGGCGGCGTATGTGCCGCAAAGGGATTTAAGGCGTCGGGCGTTTACTGCGCTATCAAGGAAAATCCCACAAAGAAAAACGACATTGCAATGGTAGTTTCCGATGTAATGTGCAATGCGGCGGGCGTTTACACTCAGAACAAGGTAAAGGGTGCGCCTGTTATTGTCACAAAGAAAAATCTGGAAAAATCGGGCGGAAAGGC
>JAEDOB010000091.1 GCA_016302225.1 Oscillospiraceae bacterium
AAGTACGGACAATGGAGAAAAATTTTCATTTTTGCCGAAAAAAGGGGCTTCTTCACTTATTATACAGCCGAATTATCGTATTGTCAACCGTTCTGAGATGACAATTAACAAATTTCCATAAAAAAGACCTCGCCCCCACTGCAAAATGCGGTGAGGGCGGGATCTCAATGATTCAGGAGTATTTCAAAAAATTGAATAATTCTTGGTTATGACATAGCTTCGATCTTCTTGTTCAGCTCGTCGACAGAGGACTGGACTGCTCCGCTGATCTCTTCTCTTGTGGTTGCCCAGTCCTTACCGTTGAAGGAAGCCTGCTTGATGCTGTCATCAACGATGTTTGCGTAATCCCTGGGAATACCCATGTGCAGGCTGACAACGGGGTTTGCATCGGTAAGCTCTCTTACCTTGTACCACATCTCGAACATCTCATCGGTCCAGCCGTAATCCTCACGGTACTGCTTTTCGGTGATAGCGAGGGACTTTTCGTCCTTTTCGGCAATAAGCTTGCACTTGATGAATGCAGCTGCGCCTTCGGGATTGCCTGCGCCCTTGCAGAGAGCGTATGCGTCCATATTTGCGGGGAGATAGTACTTGTCCGCTTCGGGGTCCTTGGGCATGGGAACGAACATTATCTCATCGGGCTTACCGAACTTGGAGAGGTCTGCTTCCCACAGTGCCCATGTTGCGCAGGGCCAGAAGAGAGTCTTGCCTTCGCTGATACGAGAGGGCTGCTCTGTCCAGTCAAACTCGGGTTTGGGCAGGGGAAGGTCGTTCTTCTTCAGGTCGTACATGAAATTCTCGGCACGTTCAACGGCTTCGCTTGTGAGGTTGCTCTTAACAAGACCGTTTTCCATGCTTATGGGAGCTGTGCCTGTTGTAAGTACAAACTGAGTTTCAAAATACCAGCTGTCGTAGGCGAACTTGTCGTCCTCTCTGCTGCAGTAGTCAAAGCACATCTGCTTGAAGGTGTCCCATGTCCAATTGCCTGCTTCAAACAGCTCCTTGGGGTCGTCCAGACCGTTCTCCTCAATGGTGCGCTTGTTGTAGATCATCAGGCACTTGGAGTCGGTTGCAACGGGTGCAACGTAGTGCTTGCCGCCCATAACGTGGAAATCAGCCAGCTTCTTTGTACCCTCTGTCCAGAGGTCGCTGTCGAAATCCAGATAATCATCAAAGGGCTGGAACATTCCTTCAACAGCACCGATGGGGAAGGTATCAAATTCCTGAGCGGGGAACAGGTCGGGAGCAGTACCTGCCAGAACCAGGTTAGCAAGGTCGGTGTAGCGGTTCTCCCATGTTGTGGGGATCCATTCAACGCTTCCGCCGTACTTGGACTCGAACAGCTCCAGAGCGAACAGCTTGGGCTTGCCGTTGTCGGGGTTGATGTCGTAGGTAGCGAGCCACTTGATATTGCCGACGTTTTGGTTCTCGTCCTCGCCGATTTCAACCTCCTCAACAGCAGCCTTATCCTCCTCGTCAAGCTCCTTGGGAGCGGTGGTGGTGGTTGCTTCGGTGGTGGTCGCTGCGGTCGTTTCCTGAGTGCTGCCGTTTGAACCGCAGGCAGTCAGTGAGCCAACAAGTGCGATCGCCGAAATGAGGGCTAAGGTTCTTTTTGCGTTTTTCATAAAAATTCTCCTTCATCAAAGTTGTTTTTGGTTTGCGTTACCGTTTTCGTTGTATTAAATATAACACGTAAACGGGGAGAATAATATCATAATCTTGACTTATGTTTCATAATTTTGTTGCAATTTGTTGAGAAATGTGGTATAATAGCATCAGAAAAATTATTTGTTTATTTGCCAATAAATTCAACACTTAACACTCATCACTCATCACTAAGCAGAAGGACGGTGCCAATTATGTCCCAATCGGAAAAAGAGCTTACCTATAAGGCTTTTATGAACCGTGAATACTCCTTCGCACATTCTCCCTTTGAAAAGGAGTTTGAATTCTACGACTGCGTGAAAAACGGCGATACGGAGGGGGTAAAGCGGGTCATGACGCCTCTGGGCAGCAGCGGCGCAGGCATTTTGTCCGAGGACCCCGTGCGAAATCTGAAATACCATTTTATTGTTACCATTGCACTTATAACACGATTTTGCGTTGAAGGCGGGCTGGAAATGGAAACGGCATACACCCTCAGCGACCTGTACATAATGAAGGCTGACAAGTGCACAAGGGCGGAGGAGATACACGAGCTGCATTCCGAAGCGGTGCTGGAGTTTACCCGACAGATGAAGAAGGTTTCCCGAGGATTTATGTATTCAAAGCCTGTTATTATGACTATGGACTATGTTTACGACCATCTGCATTCAAAGATCTCCGAGGAGGACATTGCGGAGCACGTTTCCCTGAGTACGTCCTATCTTTCGCGGCTGTTTAAAAAGGAGGTGGGCGTTACCATCAGCACATATATTTCCGTAAAGCGTGTGGAAACGGCGCAGAATATGCTGAAATACTCCGATTTTCCGTCCCTTGACATTGCAAATTATCTGGCGTTTACCTCCCACAGCCATTTTATAAGTGTGTTCAAAAAATACACGGGAATGACGCCCAATGAATTCCGCAAAAAGTATTACCGCTCCAATTGGGGATAAAATAGTGCTATTTACGACAAAAAAGTGATATATTTTTCACGAACAAAAATGTATAATACAGAAAAAACAATGAAAAGGGAGTATTTTGTTATGAAAAAAAGTGTTATTGCAAAGCCGATTACCGTTTTGCTTGCCTGTGCGGTGCTGTTTTGTTCCTGCGGCAATTCAAATGCGGACACAAATTCCGCCGAAGCTTCTGCTGTTACCGAGGCTGCTGCGGACATTTCCTTTGTAGACCTTTCAAAGGGTGCGTCCGAGCTTTTTGAGCCTGCCGACGGGTGGTGCAACGGAAGTATGTTCAATGTCACATGGAGAAAGGACAACTGCACCTTTGAGGACGGCAAAATGCAGCTTATAATCGACAAGGACAAAACTCCGGTCGCCGTTCCCTATTCGGGCGGAGAATACCGTTCAAAGGAATTTTACGGTTACGGACGCTATGAGGTCAGAATGAAGGCTATCAAAAATGACGGCGTTGTGTCCTCCTTCTTTACATATACGGGTCCCTCCGACGGAAATCCGTGGGACGAGATAGACATCGAGATACTGGGCAAGGACACTGCTAAGGTGCAGTTCAACTATTTCACAAACGGCGTCGGCGGACACGAATATATGTATGATTTGGGCTTTGACGCTTCGGAGGATTTCCACAGCTACGCCTTTGAGTGGCATAAGGACAAAATAGTGTGGTTCGTGGACGGAGTTGAGGTCTACACCGCCGACAAAAATATTCCCGTTACCGAAGGCAAAATTATGATGAACGCATGGTGCGGAACGGGCGTTGACGGCTGGCTGAAAGCCTTTGATGACAGCAAGCTGCCCCTTACCGCCGAATATGAAAGCATTTCCTTTGTTCCTTTTGAATAAAAATTATCTCCTATGTCACGAAAAATATCAATTTATGTGGTATAATACGAAAAACGAAGCATGGGATAGGCTCCGTAAAAACGGTTATAATAAATACATAAATGTTAAAGGAGGACACGAAAATGTCTGCTGTTAAGATCGATTTGAACAATTTTAAGGCAGAGGTCATTGAATGTGACAAGCCTGTTATTCTGGATTTCTGGGCACCCTGGTGCGGTCCCTGCCGTATGGTCGGACCTATTATGGACGAGATCGCCGACGAAAATCCCGATATTAAGGTGGGAAAGATAAATGTTGACGAGGAGCAGGAGCTTGCGCAGAAATTCGGCGTAATGAGCATTCCAAGCCTTTTCGTTATCAAGGGCGGTAAGGTCGTGGAACAGTCCGTGGGCGCAAAGCCAAAATCGCAGATACTTGCTATGGTAAAATAATTTTAGGAGCTGCTTTAGGCGGCTCCTTTTTTGCTGCGGTATTGGGAACCGTCAGTTTGATCATCGGTTCTGCCGCTTGAGTGATGTATTTATGTGGGAGAACGCCTATTGATCGTTATGAACTACTGTTTTGCTTCTCCACCTGCCGCTTTTATAACGGATAACGCTGATCATTGATGCAGCAAACCAAGTGAAGCAGGTGGTTAGCCATATGCCCCAATATCCGATCATGGGAACAGAAGTGAGCAGGAGAGATAAGCCGATGCGGCAGATGACCTCCGCTGTTCCGTTTACAAGGGCGTAACCCGTATCTCCCGCACCGTTCAGAAAGCCTCTGGAGATATGTATAATACCCAGCGCCCAATAAAATGCCGATGTGAGAACGATCGCCTTTGCTGCAATGTCAATTACTTCACCGTTTGTTACGAAGCAGCCCACAATATTTCTGCCAAACAGGGAAAATACCGCAAGCACAGCAAAGGCGAAAATTACGGCTATTTTTATTCCCGAGTGCAGCCCCGTTACAGCACGTTTCTCCTTTCCTGCGCCGATATTCTGTCCCGTAAATGTGGATACGGCGGCGTTCAGCGAGGAAAACGGCTGCTGGACGAACTGCTCGATCCTCATAGAAACTGTGTATGCCGCCATGACCGTTTCACCAAAGCCGTTGGTCACTCTTTGCAGTGCTACCATTGAAACGGAGATCAGCCCGTTTTGTGCGGCTATGGGCACGCCTGTGGAGATACACCGAAGCATCATATTTTTGTCGGGAATAATATCCTTACGGGAAAGACCTATTTCCTTGTTTCTGTAAAAGCTGTATATAATACATGCCAATGCGGAAAAGCCCTGAGCAAGCACTGTTGCCCATGCCGCTCCCTCAACTCCCGTTTTGAATACCATAACAAAAAGCATATCCAGCCCGGCATTCAGAAGGCTTGCCGCACCAAGGAATATAAGCGGTGTTTTTGAATCGCCGATCGCCCTCATAACAGCGTTTATCCAGTTGTAAGCCGCCACTGCAGCGGTTCCGCCGCAGGCTATCCTCATATATGCGGTCGAATCGTTTATCAATTTGTCGGGCACATTCAGCATGACAAGCACAGCCCTTGCCGCAATAACGCCGACAATACTTATCAGCACTCCGAATATCAGCGTAACAAGTGCCGAATTAAAAATTGCGGACTTCATGCGCTTTATATCTCCCGCACCGAAAAGCTGCGATATTATAACACCTGCGCCAATAGACAGACCGATGCACAGCGTATAAAACAGATAGGTTATAGAGCCTGTCGCACCTACGGCAGCAAGTGCATCATCGCCTAAATAGCGTCCTACTATCATTGTGTCAACTATATTGTAGGTCTGCTGGAGCAGATTTCCGCCCAGAAGCGGCAGAGCAAAGCTTACGATAAGCCCCGTTTCGCTGCCCGAGGTCATATTTTTTGAATTATTCATATTACTTTTTCTTCCCCTCGATCATCTGTACGGGATATGGTATCTCACCGCCGATGACTTCCATTCCGTCAACGCTGTATGTTCCCGCAGCAACAGCGATCCTGACGGTGTGAGCTTTTTTCTCAAGTCCGCCGCAGCGGTAGGATATTTCACGTGAGCCTGTTTTGCAAACCTTGTACAGCTGCGCTTCTTTGCCGTCTGTTTCAACGGAAAGCACTGCTTCGCCGTCTGTTTCACCCGTCAGTGCAAAGCCTGTTCCATCAAAGCTTACGGTAAGGACAGCACCCTCCTTGCCTTTGGAAACAGTCCTTTTGTAATTTTTAAAGCTGCTCATGGTGTTATGCTCCCACTCGCCCTCATATTCAAAGCAAGGGTCGGTGTTGTCATAACGGGTCACATATGTTTCCGAACCCTCCGCAGGCTCCAAAAGCAGATGGTCAAAGCTGTTTCTGTTGTATGAGCTGTACAATGCCCCGCGTCCTGCGCCCAAAAGCGGTTCGGAATTGCTGACATATTCTGCGACCGTATTTCCGTCAATGTAAGCGGTAATAACATTATTTACCGCCCTTATCTTCAAGGTGTGTGAAATATTCGGGTCAAAGCCGTATAGCCTTCCCGATGCTTTTTCGGAGCTGTTTGCCATAAGATCCCAGCTCCCGTTCTCAAAAAGTCTTATCCAATATCCGCTGGCGCCATTGCAGGCAAGAGTATACCTGATTCCTGCGCCCACATAGTTCTTTTCAGGCTCCGACGATCTGTCAAGCCTTACATTTACCGATAAGCTGTAATTATACCACCTGTCATCACCAAAGCAGGTCACGGGGTCGGGAGTAAAGCCCCATTCCTTTGCCTTTGTTTCGGGAGTTATCTGCTGAACAAGGCGATTGCCGTTTTCGGTGAATTCCACCTCGAAGGCACCTCCCTGATCGGTGGTATACCTAGGGGCATTTCCTCGGGAGAAAAGATAATTTTCGGGATATTCGGAATACCCAAAATCGTCCGCATATGGCAGCGGGAGCACCGTCCTTTCCCTCGGGTCTGCATTTTTATATTCGGTTCTTTTTGGGGCGATAGTTGATATTGTCACCATAGAATAGGGCTTTACTGTGACCTGATAACAGCAGGCTCCGTCCCTTTTCTCGGGAACAATATCCGACACCCTTTTGAAATAGTTTTCATCATAGCTGCCGCTGTCGGGGCCTCTTGTTTCCCATACGCTTACAGCTGCGGAGGCTTTGTCAAGTCCCGATACCTTAAAGGAATATTCCATAGGCTGTGATGTGGTATTGGCAATAACCGTGCTGTAATCTCCGCTTGATGTATCTGCGGCGGTCATATAGCTGTAAACCGCATCAACAATAGCGTGACCGTCGCCGCCTGCTTTTCCGTCACTGTAACAAGCACTGTCAACAAACGCCCAGCCTTTCTTTATAAATTGTGAGAAATGCAGCGACATATAAAAGCCGCTGTCCAACATATAGTAACCGCTCCATGGGTCGGCGGCTGATATAAGCTGCTTTTGGCAGTAGGTAACGCCATCGTAATATGCCGATACCACAGGCTGATACTCATAAAGTGTCATACCGCCGTTTGGGTACATTCCGATAATCCTGTTGGCAATGTCAAGTGCGCCGTTTATATCCGCAATGCCCGAATTTTTGCCGTCCGATCGGTATGTGCCCTGTGCATAGCTCATGGGGGAGCTTGCTTCGCTGAACCACAGCTCCTTGCCGTGTTCCTCTGCCAGTTTCCGAGCAGCCGCCGTTGAAGAGCTTGTGTAGTGGCTGCCTACAACATCAACGGCGTTCATAAGCTCCTCGTCCTCATACATTCTGTCAGCAAAGCCCCATGTGCATACCTCTTCGCCGCCCACTATTTTTATCTTGGAATAATCGTAGGGACAGTCTGTTTCACTTTTCAGATGGGACGAAAGATATTTTACCCAATGAAGGTCGGCTGCCCGTTCGTTCTGTACCGCACTTATATAGTCAAATTTCAGACCGTATACCTCATAAGCCGCACGGAGAGTTTCCTTATGCCATTTGTATCTTGCGGCGTAAACATCATCTGCGTCCGTTATCCATTTCGGTTCGCTCCACCAAAGCATATCAAGGGTAAGGTCGGGGTTGATTTTCTTGGCATCTGCGGCAAGTTGGTACCCCGCACCTCTCCTGACATCAGCACTTTCATCGGCACTGCGCATAACACTCGGTTCCGTTCCCGAGGAGGAATTAATATCCGAACCCATTTCAATTTTTAGGTGATTTACGCCTATGCCCTCATCTCCGAAAATATATTCCAGCAGCTCTCGGTAAGCTTCGGGTTTTTCCGCCTTATAGTCAAGGAGCAGGCGGGAGGAGTTGTTTGCGCTTACCATTCCCGCACCCCTGTACAGCATATTTTTCTTGGTATTCACAGCTTTTCCGTCAATGGTTATCTCTTTTGTATTCACCGTATTTTCCTCCGCATAACAATTTATGTGCAAAAGGTCTGATACTAATCTCCAATGAATGTGCAGACAAAAAATCTGCACAAAACCTATAAA